>NZ_LR217698.1:0-192309 GCF_900698855.1 Candidatus Erwinia haradaeae | reverse complement strand
AATATTACTATGTGGTGGAGCCATCCTTCTTTGTAATATAAGCATAGAGTTATACAAGAGTATACAAGACGTTCAGAATGAACAGAAAATAAAGATGTGTTCTTTTTTAAGAGCTATGGTACAAGTCATTTTTTTAGATATTATTTTTAGTTTAGATTCTCTTATTACAGCAATTGGTATATCTAATAATTTCATAATAATGATGATATCAGTCATAATTGCAGTATTAGTCATGATGCTCAGTTCTGAACTGATTGGTAATTACATTCATCGCTATCCATTCATAAAAGTATTAGCACTTTTTTTTCTTTTTTTAATTGGCTGTAAATTGGTATTAGAGGGTTTTCATGTTTACATTTCACAAAATTATATTTATTTTTTAATAGTTGCATGTGGATTATTAAAGATTTTTCATCTTACATATCATCAAAAGTAATCTTACTAATCTTAACTTATCATATTTAATTAAGTTAATATTTTGATTAAAATCATTCTCAGTATGTGGTTTTTATTGCTCTGGTATAGATTTATTTTTTGATTTTAACAATTATAATTAACAATTATTATATAGTATAACGTATATGGAGAATCTTTTATTGAAGAAATTTATTTTGTTAATTGTTTCAGATATATTTGTGAAAAATTCAGTAAATCTTTTGATAAAAAGATATTCTAAATCAAAAGTTAATATAGAAAATATCTTTCTAAAAAAGATATGTTCTATCATTAACTACAAAAATTTCACGGACAACATTATTATAAGGTCAATGTTTTATCACTTCGCTTCTCTTCAAAAAAAGCGAAGAAAAATCTATACGATACCACAATATATTTAATAAAATGTTTATAAGAAATTATAGAAATATCCTGATATTTTCTACTGAAAAATTAAGAAAATAACCCTCTTTTTTATATCGATAAATAGAAAATGCTTATATATGAATCATATAAATAATTTCTTGATTATATTAAGATGACAAAATTGGTCTTTAACTATAGAACCTTAAATAAATTAGATATTTTAACTAATTGAATTATTTTTGACTATCATTAGTTAATAAATTTAACTAAAAAAAACGAAATATGATCAAATCATCAAGAAAATCTTCTATCGGATAGTCAACCAAATAGAATATTTACCTATAAAAAAACCTTACACTGATTAAGTATATTATATAATCACTCATCGTAAAAAATACTCTTCTATCCCAGACTACTCACTCTACTGAAACATTTTAAATATTATATTAGAAATACCAAACATTTAATTAAAAATCAATATATATAATTGTGTTATAAATTCATATAAAAATAAAAACATAGTATTCCTTTCTATACTAAATTAATCAAATACAATAATATAAAATATACTTTCAATATTGTTAAGCTTCAAAGCATACCTACATTAATTCCATATCAAAAATAAAATGATCTTAAAAGATTATCATAATAAAACAATTATTTATTATTTAAAATTCTTCTGCACATATCAAAATCCATTAAACTTCTCGAATAAAAATAATAAATCAAATAATAATTTTTATCAAATTCCATGATTACCAATAATCTATCCATTCAATTACATTCAATCTTATTTTTCATAAGATACAAAAATTTTATATTCAAAATATATATTCTTATTCATAAACAACACACGTTTATTGCTTCCTATACATAAATAACATATCGATAAATTTGACTATGTAAACACTCTAATTGTTTCAAATAAGTGATTTACAAAAACCTAGTTAGTGACTATTGAGTTTTAAAAAACCAACCATATTAAAAATAATATATTTCCATCTAAACATATTTAAATTCTTTCCTGTTGTTAATTTCTTGATCATTACTAACACATTATATACTATTAACTAATGGCCAACCACCAAGACGCTTCCAGCGATTTACGAGTTCACAAAATAGATCTGCAGTCTGCATAGTATCATATAATGCTGAGTGTGCCTGTGTATTATCAAATGGTATACCCGCCGTAAGACATGCCTTAGATAATACTGTTTGGCCTAAAACTAAACCACTCAAAGCAGCAGTGTCAAATGTAACAAAAGGATGAAATGGATTTCGTTTCAGACTAGCCCTTTCAGCAGCAGCCTGCATAAAATTTAAATCAAATGTAGCATTATGCGCCACCATGATTGCTCGGTTACAACCACTAACTTGAACCCCTTGACGAACCAATTGAAAAATTTCATGTAAAGCTTCTGATTCGCAAACTGCACCACGTAAAGGATTACCTGGATCAATACCATTAAATGCTAGAGCCTCAGGATGAAGAAGTAGTCCAGGAAAAGGTTTAACGTGAAAATGTAGTGTTTTATCTTTTCCTAGCCAACCGTGGTTATCCATTTTAAGTGTAACTGCCGCAATCTCTAATAACGCATTAGTTCTAGGATCAAACCCAGCAGTCTCAATATCAATAACTACAGGATAAAAACCACGAAAACGGCTGTTTAAAGTATTCAGCTCATTTGAATCATGCATTGAGTATCTCATCCTTAAAAACTAGCATGCATTATAACAATTTTTACTATAGGGCTAATTGTGACAAAACCTACAGAAACTTAATTGCCAACATTTCTCTCATCTCTAATTTCTTTTTAATTTATATATCTAACCTAATCAATCTTATAGGTTTTATAAACCATTAAAACGTAAAAAATACTCATATATTGTATTGAACAATAGACCAGACATTCTCTGTTCACGTTATGGTGAATTCAAAATTAAAACCATCAATATAACAAATACAATAATTACTGCGTTTTTATAAAAATAATTTTAATTAACATTTATATTATAACTACATATCTATATTATAACTTACATAATATTTTTATCTTAAAAATAAGATATATAAAATTAATTTTATAAAAATTTTTTCAATAAAAGAATCTCCTTAACATAAATAATATTTATAAGATAAATACGTAATTCAATTAATGAAAAAATAAAAAATCAAATATAATTTGAATTATTTTACTTAATCATTTTATATTTTTATAAAAAAAGTTATATAGAAAATACAGTATTTTCTTATAAATGAATACTTCATATTAACAACTAACCATATTAAATCATTTTTTATCTTAAAAATATACATTATATTAATTTTAATATTATAAAAAATGTAATTATTTAATTAGAAATTTTAACTATACTTCTTCATATCCACATAAAACGGATATAATAGAAGATTATTGAATAAATATATTTATTAAACCAAGAACTATAGAATTAATAGCATAATCACTTAAACGATATAAAAAATTTTTATTTTATGTAAAAGAAATAGATATCAGACAATATATTTTATTTATTTTTTTAAAAAATCTACTCAATATTTATATCCACTCATTTTATACTTAAATCTATCTTTTGAAATCAATAATCTCAATCAATATGACCCTCAAATTCAAAAGAGCGCAATATCACCAAACTAAATTTAATATATTCTACAAAAATAACTGAAAAATAATTTTTTATTAATATTTAGCGATTCATTTCTAAACATTTATCAACGTATTTTGATAACGTCCCTTTCTGTCAAAACTGTTTAATATTGAAAGATCCAAAAAAATAAAATACCAATTTATCACTGAAAAAATTAATATATAAAATATAGTAGCATTGATTAGTACCGATAGTAATATTTTTGTGCATCATTCACTTTATATAGATACCTACGTGACTCAGGAGCAGGATGCTGATATCTTAGTGTGTAGTACACTTGAGAAGAAGACAGTTGATTAATAATACGAAAAGCAGAATTTTTATCACTAGAGAATACACGCAAAACACTACCCGCCCCACCATGATACGCAGCAATAACAGCATATCTTCGTGAAATTGGATTGATAATATTAGATAAATAATTACTTTGTAATATCGAAAGATAAGCGACTCCAGTATCAATATTATTCTCTGGATCCAATAAATACCTACGACTAGGTTTGCCCCATTTTCCCTGTATTCGAAATACATCCATCCCAGCAGTCTCCCGCATCACCTGCATTAGCCCTAATGCATCCGCGTCACTAACTGCATATTGATTAAAACTAGATTCAATCTGCATAATAGCTAAAATAAGAGACTTAGAAACCCCGTACCGTTCAGCGACTTTATGTACTATAGGTAAGTATTTTTTGATACGCTTATCAAGATGATTAGAAACCATTGGAATGGTAACGGACCATATAAGGCGAAATTCCGAATGACGACATTTTTGTTTTGTCTTAATCAGATAATCAGCATAACTTGCAGCGTTTTCTTTCTTCCAAATTGGCCTGCCATTATCATCTAATACCTGTCCATATAAAAGAGGTTTTTTATAATTTTCAGTAATATTAATATCAGAATAAACATTAATATTATCTGGATCATCACCAGTTAAGAGAGTATTGATAATCGCTTTGCGTAAACTAGCTTTTGGATTAACGCTTACTACAGTCGCAAAAGTAATCCAGCCTTCTTCAAAGTTAATATGACTACGAGTATAATACTGATCACTATACCGTACATAATCTTTTGGACCAACAATTAATACCTCTTTAATCCCCCAAATCTTATCAATGTTATTAGCAAATTGCCCAATTAAGATATCAAAAGAATTGGTGTCTTTACTTCGAAGATCATGAAAAGAATCATCTTTCCCTCTAGAACAAGAAACTAATAATGTCGATAGAGTTAATAAATAAATTAATTTTTTATACATATTTTAAACTTAAAATAAGATTTAGCGTGTTTCCTAATTAATAAAATACTTATTTTTTTAAAAAATATATTTCTTAATGTGAGACTAAGTCTCTATTGAATAAAAACTGAACCATTTCCTTCTCTAATACTTCTCGATCATTCTTATTAAGAAGATTTAATTTATTTTCATTAATTAACATTGTTTGCTTATTAACCCACTCAAACCATGCCTCTTTAGAAATTTCAGTAAAAATACGTTTTCCTATATCACCAGGATATATCTGGCAATCCAAGCCTTCAGCGCTACGTTGTAAAAACGTACAAAAAATAATCCGACTCACAATGTGCCCTCTTTTTTATAAAAAATATTAAATGATCTATGTTGAGTAACGTAAGATATTAAGAAGACGCGCTATTGGAGCAGAGAGACCAATAACAGGAGGATTCAGTAAGTTATACCATAGACCTACACCATAATGATTTATTTCACTAGTAGAAGAGACCTTAACCACAACAGGTGTAATATCTAAATATAAATGACTAAAAGTATGACGAATTAGATCCATTTGGTATGATTTACAATCACTTAGTACGTACTGTTTTATCGATAAACGCAACTCTAATTCACAGTCATACTGAGGAAAACAAAAAAGACCACCCCAGATACCATGCAATGGGCGCTGTTGCATCCAAATCTTTTCTCCTTTTTGAATCAACAAGAACCAGATTTTTTGACTTGAACGCATAACACGAGGCTTCTTTTCTGGATACTCCATCCAAGAAGCATGAATATGAGCATTACACCCCATATGTATTGGACAAACTAAACATTTTGGATTAAATTTAGTACAGACAAGAGAACCTAAATCCATCATAGCCTGATTATATTCTCCAGTATTAGAGAAAGGGGTAATTGCTGTACTAATTGACCATAATTTTTTTTCTATCTCTGGTAGTCCAGGCCAACCGGATATAGCAAAATAACGAGTAAGAATACGCTTGACATTCCCATCAAGAATGGGAAGACTTATCCCCAGCGTAAGAGATAAAATAGCGCCAGCAGTAGAACGGCCTATTCCAGGTAGAGCTAACACCTCTTTTAAACTTATTGGAAAAATACCATCATGCTCGCTAACAATAACTTGTGCCGATTTATATAAATTACGTGCACGTAAATAATAACCTAATCCCGTCCATAAATATAAGATATCATCTAAAGATGATATTGAAAGAGCTTTGACATCAGGAAATCTCATTACAAAACGATTAAAATAGGGAACAACAGTAGATACCGATGTCTGTTGCAGCATTACCTCCGAAATCCAAACCCTATATAATGTTTTATTTCTCTGCCACGGAAGATTTTTTCGTCCGTAATTTTTATACCAAAGCAAAATTTTTTTTGCAAATCCTTTAACCTGCATTGTTTATATTTTACCCATAAAAACAATATATAAAACTAAAAAACTGAAGCACATTAATACAATTATAAAATAATCCATCTCTATATATTATAAAACTTAAAACACAAGAGGTTAAATCTACTATAATATATATTACTTTATAATCAATTAAATGCATAGAAATATAATCTATTACAATTTTTTTTATATACTATAGTATCAATACTAGATGACTAATATCTGTTTATAGAATAAACCAAATTTTGTAAATTATTCTTCTATAAAAACTACTATATAAAAAATACAATAATTTTTATTAAAACTTATAGAGAACTGTAATACAATACATGTTACTATCGTTAGTAATCTAATACATAATACATTTCTTGAATGTTTAATATAATCATATATAAACCTCTAGATTGTAACTGCTAATAACTCTTTAACAGACTACTAAAGACTATAAATTATTATACGATCTAATAAAATATAAAACCATCTTATCTAATAAAAATAAAATATAAGACCAAGTATCAATTAATTTAATAGTTTATCTAAATGAACAATAGTATAAAATATTTATTTCAGTATATAATTAGTATCTATTACGTTTATACAAGTCGGATTATAAAATTCATAATTCATCAAGACTTCTTTAACCAATCCTTTTTAGATATATTCAAAATTAAATCAATATATTTATAAAATTTTATTTTATATGAAATAGTATATTATTGACTCTAATTCAATGCATTTATACTATCAACTCAAATCAAGACTAAATATAATTTTGCAGTCTCATGTTCCATTTATAAATAATCTAGATAAACAACTTAAGACTGATTTTTCTTCTAGAAAAATTAAATCAAATATGTTCAATTATCAATTATTTACTTATATTAAAAAAACTAATAAAACCTATTTCTCGGAACCATAATTAACGAAGAATAAAATAAAAAAAATTTTATTGTTCTATATTATATTTATATAAAAAAATAAAAATAATGATCTGAGCCATATACATTAATCTAATAAATAAAATCCATGTACTTATTTTTTAAAATACTAAAATATTACTAGATAAATACAAAATCATATTATTGAAAATGATAAAATCGATCAATCTAATCAGTTAAGAAAAGAATTAAACATATACTCATTCTACTCATAGAATAATCCTAAAATTATTAATTACCAGAAAATGATCTAAAACATTCTCACTTATATATGAGAATAACGTAAAATAATTAAAACTTATTTAAAATTAATAATATATATATCAGTATTACCTTTTTATTAATATAAACTAAATATTATACATTATTCTTAAATTTATTAGTAATAACGCATTATCTATAATATGTATTGAGCAATCATATAATAAATATGAAATCTTCATAGATATTAGAAAAAATATTGATTATGATATAATAATTTATATTTAAATATAATGAAAATAACATGATAACTCAAAGAAAATCTTTCATTCTTTCTCTGGCATCTTCAATATACGAAATCATTTATGTCAAATAATCTCATACTAGTTTTAAACTGCGGAAGCTCTTCCTTAAAATTTGCTATTATTGATCCAAGCAATACAAATCAATACTTGTCCGGTTTCGCTGAATTCTTCCGTCTAGAAAAAACTCGAATGACCTGGATAATAGACGGCCTAAAGACAGAGATACATCTAGACCATGGAGCAAAACACAGAGAAGCCCTGATCTTCATAGTTAAATTAATTAAAGAAAAAAAACCAGAACTTCTAAATCAAATTTCAGCTATAGGTCATCGCATTGTTCACGGCGGTCCTCATCTAACACAATCTACAATCATAGATAAAGAATGCATAAAAAAAATCCATGATGCTTCTATATTTGCCCCTCTACATAATCCAGCTCACTTAATCGGAATTCAAGAAACACTAAAAATATTCCCATATCTATCTAATAAAAATGTTGCAGTTTTTGATACAGCATTCCATCAAACAATGCCAGAAGCTTCTTATCTTTATGCTCTACCCTACAGTCTTTATCAAAAATACGGTCTCCGGCGTTATGGTGCTCACGGTATTAGTCATTCCTATATCGCTCAAGAGGCAGTTAAATTTCTTAATAAACCCAGTTCACAACTGAATATCATTACCTGCCACTTAGGTAGCGGAGGATCAATTGCAGCTATTCGTAACGGACGATGCCTGGATACCTCCATGGGACTCACACCTCTAGAGGGCCTAGTTATGGGGACACGTAGTGGCGATATCGATCCAGCCATTATTTTTTTTCTTTATGAAAAATTAAACATGACTATAGAAACTATTAATACACTTCTTACTAAAGAATCTGGTCTTTTGGGACTTACTGAAGTAACTAGTGATTGCCGTTATCTAGAAAAAAACTATAGAAATAAAAAAAATGCAAAACGTGCCATAGATGTCTATTGCCATAGATTAGCAAAATATATTGCATCTTATACTGCATTAATGGACGGTCGATTAGACGCAGTTATTTTTACTGGAGGTATAGGAGAAAACTCATGTATGGTCCGTGAACTAACACTTAACAAACTCGGACTTCTAAACATCAAAATCAATAAGAAAAAAAACCGTTCTATCTATTCTGGTAAATCTGGTTTTATCAATACCAAAGGTTATTTACCAATTATTGTATTACCAACCAATGAAGAATTAGTCATAGCCCAAGAAACTAACAAACTCACGAATTAATAATTTTGATTATCTTATAATACAACACAATAAAAAATAATTCACAATAATTGAATACATATAAAATATGAGTTAATACAATATCTTATACATAACATAATATTTATATACTTGATCTATATTAATATATATAAAACCCAATAATACTTAAAAAATAAAAATTAATTATAAAATATATCAAATTAAATATCATTTAATTCATTTTTACACCCTGACAACTTGGAATATTTTACGAAAAAAGTAATTAGATTACACGCTTATATCGAGTATAAAGATCTAGGAGAAAATACCATGTCACGACCTATTATATTAATCCCTACCGATACCCGTATTAAATTAATCGGAACTATCTTAGGCATCTTGAATTCAGAGAAAAATACAGATACAGAACTAAGTGTCTTTGAGCCATTCAACAATCTTCAAAATGAAACCGACCCTCTTCAGAAAAAAAGTTTTATACATAGTGATCATTCTAAAAAAAAGTTAAGCCCTAACACTATTCTAGTGAATCACTTGGATTCTTTTCTGAAATCCGGTCAAATCGAAACCTTCGTAGAAAAGGTTATTATTCTATACTATCAATATGAAAAAGATAAACAAACAAACAAAAATCACATAATCCTAATTCCAGGATTACAAAACACACATAAAAATCCATATGCCTTAGCCATAAACTATAAAATTGCTAGTGCTCTCAATTCTGAAATTATATTTGTTACAGACGTGGACATCTACTCTTGCAACAAACTACAAGAGCGTATTGCAATCCTGCACTCTAACTTTAGCAATAAAAAAAACATAAAAATCACTGGTGTAATCATCAATGCAATCAATACCCAATCCAAATATTCAGATCACATCTACTCAAGTTTAACAGAGATAAATCAATATTCTAACTTAACCCACAAAAACAATATAAATATTAAAAAACTATGTACTAATGGCCCTATTCCAGTACTAGGATACATACCATGGACCCTTAAAGCTCTCGCACCACGCGCTCTTGATGTTTGTAATTATTTAAAAGCTAATATTATTAACGAAGGCGCTATTTCTTCTCGCCAGATCACATTAATCAAATTCTATTCTGGAACTTTAATAAACATATTACCCTTATTCCGTCGCGAATCACTCCTTGTAATATCTTCTGATCGTCTCGATTTACTCGTAACCTGCTGTTTAGCAGAAAAAAACAATAGAGAAATTTCTGCTATCCTCTTAACGGGGCGTGATAATATTACTACATCTGTACAGAAAATCTGTAAGGAGACTTTTCAAGATGACCTACCAGTATTTCAGATCAAAAAAAATAACTGGAAAAATTCATTAGATCTAACAAAACTCACTATTGAAAAACTCAGTGGTAATATCCAAATCATAAAGAATATGACTAAATATATCACACGTCATTTAACTACTAAATGGATCTCCACTGTAAAGATCAAAGAGAAAAAAAAATATGGTATTTCCCCATCAGAATTCTGCGATCAATTAGATAACCTTGCTCGAAAAGCCAACAAACGTATTATCTTGCCAGAAGGCGAAGAAGTACGCACCATGAAAGCAGCCTCTATATCAGCACAACGTGGTATCGCGACCTGCATACTTTTAGGTGATCCTAATAAAATTCAAAGTATTGCTAGAAAAAATAATATCCATCTAAACGAAAAAATTGAAATTATTAATCCAGAAAATATACGTAAACTTTATATCAATCGACTGGTAGAGCTAAGACATACAAAGGGAATGGACAGCGTCATTGCAAAAAAACAATTAATGAATAATATCATGCTTGGAACAATGATGCTAGAATCTGGTGCAGTTGATGGTCTAGTGGCTGGAACACTACATACTACTGCAGACACTCTTCGACCAGCACTTCAAATTATTAAAAAAAAAGTAAACAACTTACTAGTTTCTTCTATTTTCTTCATGCTCCTTCCCGAACAAGTATTAATATATGGAGATTGCGCAGTCAATACAAATCCAAATCCAGAACAGCTAGCCGATATAGCCATCCAATCTGCAAATTCCGCTCTAACATTTGGTATTGAGCCTAAAGTAGCTATGATCTCCTACTCTACTGGTCTCTCAGGTTCTGGGCCAGATGTTGAAAAAGTAAGGGAAGCTACTAGCATCGTCAAAAAAAAATGCCCTCATTTAATCATCGATGGACCACTACAATATGATGCAGCAGTTGTAAGCGATATAGCTCAATCTAAAGCACCAAATTCACCAGTAGCAGGTCAAGCAACTGTCTTAATATTCCCTGATTTGAATACAGGTAATACTACTTATAAAGCAGTACAGCGCACAGCTTGCATAGACTCTATCGGACCAATTTTGCAAGGTATGAAAAAACCAGTGAATGACTTATCACGCGGAGCTCTGATCAATGATATTATCTATACTATAGCTGTAACAGCTATTCAATCCTCAATAAAATATGAAAAACTTTGTTAAATATATAGATAAAAAGATATATTCGAATATAATTTACACAGATAATTATTCACAACATCCAGAATTTCTGCATATACTAGATAAAAATTTTTAAAAAATACGATCTAAATTATCTAAGTTGTCTAAGCATTAGATCTAAAATTGATATATCAACATCAACTTTATCATAAAATATTTTATGAATACCAATACAATACAGATACAAGAAAAAATTTTAATATTTTAAGTTACTTTATGATCAATAACACAAAGCTTATCTAAATCTCTGCAAATATTACACACCAAATATAATTCTTAAATAGAATTATTAAAAATAATATTGTACATTCATTCATCACTGAGAAATAAAATTAACATAATACACCAACCTATTTATATATTAAAACTCTTCTGAAATTAAGTTATTGCCCTTTTCTTGAATTAATATTGTTTTGTATATACATATTTTGCATAAAATGCATATCTCAAAATTTTTTAAAATCCTATAAAATTATATTTTAAAACAAATAAATGTGTAAGAATTTACAATAAAAATAATTATCATATCATTCATAACACAAAAACAGAGCTCTATAATTTTAAATCCCTAATATCGATCCTAAAGGTTGACCACCTAACAAATGAAGATGAATATGGTAGACCTCTTGTCCACCATACTTGTTGCAATTCATAATTAGACGATAGCCATCTTCTGCAATGCCCATATTTTTTGCAATACCTACCGCCACTATGACTATCCGACCCAAAAGATGGATATCATCATCCACGACATCGTTTAATGTTTTAATTTGTACATTAGGTACAATTAAGATATGTACTGGAGCCTGAGGAAGTATGTCACGGAATGCAGTAATGTATTCGTCTTGATAGATTATATCCGCGAAAACTTCACCCTTGACAATTTTACTAAAAATAGTTCCATTTGGCATCTATAACTCCGAAATATCTATAAAAAAACGATATTATATTAGGAATAAGAATAAATTAATTCAAATAACATAACTTTCTCTCTTGAGAAAAACTGTTCGACTCACCTAATGACTAATTTTCTAATATATATTAATCTATCTATTTTAATAAATTAGATTTATAAAGTAAAAACTAACACAAACCTGGTATATCAAGCGTATGAGACACGTCTTTAAACTTGCTAAAATAGCACTAGACTACAGATATAAAAAAATAAAGACTGTAGTTAAATTAATAATAAAACTCATTAATCATAATATAACAATAAAATATAAAAATAACAAATTTCACAATCTTAAAAACTAATAAGTTAAAACAACATCTAGAAAAACTTCTATATAATATGTAGAATAAATTAATAAGATAAAATCTTATTTTATAATCACTCTAAAATTGAATGTTTTCAAAAAAATAAAAAACCGAAGTAACATCAAAATCAATTCATTAACTTAAAGTAATAAGAAATATTGAGTTCCTGTTAGAATGAATGTAAAAATGATGATTAACATGACTTATTTTTTATTTTTGAATAATATTATTCAATAACAACGACTGTTCATATCTATCTATAATAGAGAAACTTAACTATATCTATTTCATAATACAGCCTTAATTATAACACTAATAATTTTAAATTATCTAATAAACCATAACACTAAAAATCAATCTACATTTTATCTCTAAAATATCTATATTATTCTATCAATAAACTATTATACATTCTATGAATCTTTCTATTTTATATCTAAACTGATAAATCTTTTATAAATCTTAATACATTTATACATATAAAACTAACGAATACTACTATCACAGATAATATTCTTTGATAACTGATAAATACTAATTATTCATAGTAAAAAAACTAATAGATATTTAATCTATAGACTAAATCAAAACAATAGGATAACACTATCCAGGTTATTTAGGATAAATAACCTACATGTTTCTTAACTCACCTTTGATATTTCTACATACTATTAAATAAATTTTATAAATAAAATATCTTTCTAATAATGTGCTGTAAAAAACACAACTAGTAATTATTTATCCATATGAAATTAGTACAATCACATGAGCCGATTGTTCGTTCCATACCATTCTCTATATTTCAATTATCGATCCTTGTAAATAGTACTATGTTACATGAACATTTATATTTTTAATACATAGACTCGTAATTAGATTACTAGCATTCTATAAAACGTCTAAAAATCTTATTTAAATATTGATATCAATGATTAAATATCCTTATTTATATAAAAGTTATATAGGGATTCAAACTCAATATATATATCTATACATATATATCTTCTTTGAGTTACACTTTGATTTTATTGTTCACTAGATTAATTCAATATCATTTAATTACACAATATTAAATATAATTAGTAATTTAACACTAAATAAAATTCTTTATAAAATTTATGAAAATAAATAAATTGCTTTAACAAATTCAATATATATTTTAGAACAGTTCTCATAAGAAGAATAATAATCAATAATATATTCAAATAATAATGAATTATTATTAAATTTTAATTAATATCTAAGACTCATAAAAAGAAATAAAAATAATTTTTTTCTTTAATTAACTGAATCTCTATCTACATACCGAAATATAATTCATTTTAGAAACGTAAATATTACTAAAAACAAATGAAAATGCCAGTACTTCAACCCAAATAAACTTCATATGTTGTTAATCATTTATAAATTTAATTATACAAAAAAACCATCTACCTGATAAATAGACACCTTAAAACTAAGAGGACCTACTGATATATTATAATATACATTATATAATATATAGAACATAACCGTGATAATTCATAATTATGCTAAATTACTCCTTTTTAGCATTAAAACGACGATGACATGAAATAAGTTCCTCTTTTGCAGCCTCTATACTTTCCCACCCATTAATCTTCACCCATTTTCCTTTTTCTAACTCTTTATAGTGCTCAAAAAAATGCATAATTTGTTTCTGAAGTAAATCTGGTAAATCACTGATATCCTGCATATAATCATACTCCTTACTTAACTCATGCACTGGAACTGCAATGATTTTATCATCCTGACCAGATTCATCACTCATTTTCAGCAAACCAATAGGACGAGATCGGATGGCAGATCCTATTTGTAGTGGATAAGGGGTAGGAACTAAGACATCAACTGGATCACCATCTAAAGAAAATGTATTATTAACATATCCATAATTACATGGATAAAACATAGTAGTAGCTACAAATCGATCTACAAATAAAACACCAGTATTTTTATCAACTTCATATTTAATTGGATAAGAGTGCGCAGGAATTTCAATGATAACATAAATGTCATGTGGAAAATCTTTTCCAGAAGGTATAGATTTTAAATTCATAGTTAAACCCTTAAAGAAATGAAAACCTGATAAAATCATCGATCTTACTACATAAATTACCGACTCCATAATAAAAATTATGGAATAGAAAAATCACGTCTATAGATTCAAGACACACTAAAATGAACTATAAACCATAATAACGAAGATATCCAGTGTGTTGTTAAATCGTAAATTATAATATTATACCCAATTATACACGAATAATATATCTAATTGTTTATTAAACTCATTAATCAAAACGGAACCTATAACTCATTATTAATGTAATACATGTGTCATGTTAATACATCAACTATACTAATCTATCAAAATTCTCATAGACCGATTATCAATGGTTGAACCTTGTGTTCAAAAAATTCATTTGCATAAAAATGAAAAGAACATTATCTTACTTTATATAAATATATACCTGAATACATGCCAGATCTTGTCTAAGATCAAAGATTTCATCAATCAAATAAAGAATCTTCTTTAAATATTACTTATTAATACTAGAGATCCTCTATTATAAAAATGTAAAATACAATACCATAAAAATTCTTGCAATATCTACAAGGTGTTATTGTAACATACAAACAATCGTAATATTATTATCCAATAACTAAATGTATAAAAAATATACGTTTTAAATTTCACGTATAGAATAATTGATTTTCAAAAATAGTTGAAAACTATAATTGTAAATTATAACCCTAATTAAATATTAATAAATTGATTATATAAGGAACTAATGAAAATAACCTATATACTATAATACTAAAATATGATATGAAAGAGTATAATTAAATTATCGTAATCAAAATGATACATATAGATATAAGTTAGCTAGTTCTATTTTACCACAATACTTAATTCACAGGATAATAAATTCTTTATAAAAAAGAACATATCTAATTCTGTTTATAAATTATAGAAGAAATATAATTATAGAAGAAATATAAAAAAATAGATATGATTACTATCAAAGGGATTAATAAGATATTTAATGCCAAATCTATATAAGACGAATTTATATAACATTAATCTTCATAATATTATTTATAATATATTTCATAGTAATATTGTCCATGACATATTACTTTAGAAAGATTACTTTAGTTAGTGACTTTTTAACCTTAAGTGGAAATAAAAATATGAGCTATGTACTACCATCTCTTCCTTATGCATATGATGCTTTAGAACCATATTTCGATAAACAAACAATGATCATACATCATACTAAACACCATCAAAATTATATCAATAATGCCAATAGCGCTCTAGTAGAAACAGAATTTTCTAGTCTATCAGTTGAAGAGTTAATTTCTAATATCGACCAACTACCCGAGTATAAAAAAGATTTTTTAAGAAATCATGCTGGTGGACATGCCAATCATAGCTTTTTTTGGAAAAATTTAAAAACTAATACATTTTTACATGGTCATTTAAAAGATGCTATTGAACAGAATTTCGGTAGTCTTAAATCCTTTCAATCTAAATTTGAAAAATCAGCTACTACACATTTTGGTTCTGGCTGGACTTGGCTTGTAAAACAAGGTCATAAATTACTCATTTCTTCTACAGCAAATCAAGATAATCCCCTCATGGGAGAAGCAATCTCTGGTATCTCTGGAATACCAATTATATCCCTAGATATCTGGGAGCACGCCTATTATCTTAAGTATCAAAATCAACGATCTGATTACGTACAAGCTTTTTGGAACATAGTTAATTGGGATGAAGCGGAGTCAATTTTTATCGCTGCCTAATAAACTATTCTAGGATACTAATTAGAACCATTGGACAGGTTTATACAATATTATTTTATTACATTAATATAAACCTGTCACCCTAAATTATACGTTGACAATACAATAAACTATTTTATCTGTTTAAAACATTTCTATATGTAGCTACATACTTTTATTCTCTTAATCAAAAACAATAATAAATAAACCATTTAATTAACAGACAAAACGTATGTAACATACAATATTTATTTTCTAACAATGTTATATTAGAAATATCTCAATTAAAACAAATAGAAATATTGATTTTACCCGATCTTTTCCAAAAAAGAAAAGAAGAATTAGAACTCCTTGGTATAAAAATCCTATTATAACACCGAATTAAATATAGATATACTTGACTAGATACACACCTATATTGTTACCAAATCTCTTAGAAAACACAATGAGGTAAGTCATGAAATTAAATAAATTACTCATAACAGACCTAATATTAATTATACTAGTCAGCGGATGCTCATCGAGTACTAGTAATGATAAAATAAGAAATATATCACCATTACTAGCTATTCAAAATAAATTCACACCAATAAAATTGTGGACCTCTACAATTAAAGAAGAGAAGGAAAATATTTACTCAAAACTACATCCAGCATCTTCAAATAAAACTATATATATTGCTAATCGCTACGGTATAATTAAAGCGCTAAGCTCTTGTGATGGAAAAGAAAAATGGAAAATTGACCTTTCAGAACATACAAATCTATTCTCTAAAAACATCCCAGCATTACTCTCTGGCGGTTTAGCAGTTAATAAAAACCATATTTATGTTGGAACTGAACGAGCAAAAATATTTTCTATTCACACCATAGATGGTTCAATTGAATGGGAAAAAAATGTCGCTGGTGAAGTATTATCTTCTCCAGTCATAAGCGATAATATGTTACTTGTTCATACAAGTAACGGAATTCTACAAGCGTTAGATAAACATAATGGGTTTATCAAATGGTCTATTAATCTTGATAAACCTACACTAAGTCTACGTGGTGAGTCTGAACCAACCATTAAGTTCAAAACTATTATTCTAGGAAGCGATAATGGTTATATTAGTGCAATTAACATTAATGATGGCCAGATGATCTGGCAAAAAAAAATTACTAAACCTCATGGTTCATCAACTATCGATCAACTAAAGGATATCGATTCTTCTCCATTAATAATTAATGGAATAATATATGCGTTAGCATATAATGGAAACTTAACAGCACTAACTATAGAATCAGGACAAATACTATGGGAACGTAACATTGGTTCAGCTCATGATATTATCAGTGATGGTACTAAAGTTTTTCTTGTAGAAAAAAATGATTGCTTAACAGCAGTAAGCCTTGAGAAGGGTACAAAAATGTGGCAACAAAGTGATCTCCTATACCGAAAACTAACGCCACCCATCTTATATAATGGCTATTTAGTGGTAGGAGATCAACAAGGGTATTTATATTGGATTAATCCCAATACTGGAAAAATCATATCTCAAAATCAAATAGATAAAACTGGTTTTATTTCTAAACCAATCATTTCTAGTGAAAATCTGTTAATTTTGCAGTCAAAAATAGGTCAAGTAACTGCGATTAAAAATTAATCCTTGTCTATTAAAACAAATAAAGAATTAAAAAAATCACTTATGTAGCATTAACAAACATACTCAAACTAAATTCTTCAACTACATCTATTCTAATGAGCTTCATATAGAATATGCACATAAAGTGAAAAATATCTCAAATAGATATTAAAATATGTCTTAACGAAGCTTAATCAAAAAAAATCAGAATTTATTTGAAAACACACTAGAATTTATTTAAAAGACTCATTTATCTAATATACAGTATACAGACAATAATAATTACTAACCGAATATATTAATTACCCTTTAGAATTGGATTCTACATAAAAACTCTTTATATATAATTAAATTATACTAAACATTAAAAACTTAGAATAAAATACAAAGAATAATAAAATGCATAACATATATCTTTTATTCAGACTCATAAAATAAAAACCAAAGAAATAGAATATAAAACCACTGAAATCCAAATACTATCAAAGTTCATATATTTGTTATAAAAATATCATATTATATAGAATACAATAAATTTTTTATATTTATCTTATCATTCAGATAAAAAAGAAATCGATAAAGAAAGAATCTAATAACAAATTTCATAATTAACACAAAATGTCGAAAAACGTAATCTTTTTATCAAAAATAACATATTATATACCGATAATCTTGTTCTTACACCTAGAAAAAAAAGATAAAATACCTAATGGTAATTAAATTTCTAATTAGAAATAAATAAATGTTTAATTAAAAAAAATTAATTCTTTATATAAGTTATAATTTAGATCTTCACATGTATTTAATACATGCACTTAAAAACAACTAAACTCTATCCATACAACGACACCTATCAAATCCATTCATACTATAAAAATAAAGCCTCTATAAAATCCTCAGATCGAAAATCACGTAAATCTTCTATATCCTCACCAATTCCTATGTAACGGATAGGAATGTTAAATTGATCTGCTAATGTAAAAATAACGCCACCTTTTGCTGTACTATCCAATTTAGTTAACGTAATCCCTGTTATACCTAGATTCTCGTGAAATAATTTAGTCTGACTAATTGCATTCTGACCGGTACTCGCATCAATTATTAGCATAATCTCATGAGGAGCAGTAATGTCTATTTTCTTAATTACGCGAATAATTTTTTTTACTTCTTGTATTAAAGAGGTTTTATTCTGCAGACGACCGGCTGTATCTGCAATAAGAACATCTATTTGACGAGCCTGTGCAGCTTTTATAGTATCATAAATAACAGAAGCAGAATCTGACCCCATATGATTTGACACTACCGCAATATCGTTTCTATCTCCCCATGCCTTTATCTGATCAATAGCCCCAGCACGAAATGTATCACCAGCAGCCAGTATTACTGATTTCCCTCTTGTCTTAAACTTTTTCGCTAGTTTACCTATAGTAGTAGTTTTCCCTGCACCATTAACACCTATCATTAGCAAAACAAAGGGCATCTTACCCTGTATATTTAAAGGCGATTCAACTTTAGAAAGAATCTCTTGCATGTTATTTTTTAGCTTTAGATATAATTCTTCTCGATTATTAGACGTCTTACTTTTCATTTCAATCTTTAAAGTATTGATCAAACGCTGGGTAGTCTCCACCCCAACATCTGATAATAGAAGCTTTTCTTCTAATTTTTCAAATAAACTCTCATCTATTTTTGACTCACGAAAAAGATACGAGAACCCAATACCTAAATGAGAACGAGTTCTATTTAATCGAGATTTTAAGCGATCAAAAAAACTAACCTTAGAACTAAACCCTGTATTCTTTATTGGATCTGGTTTTAATAAAGTAGAGATATCATCTTGTATTAGTTGTTTTCTTTTAAGTTCAAAACAAGGCTGATTAGATAATTCATCTTGATTTGAGGTCGAAGAATAAGATCCTTGAGTATTATGTTCAAGCAATACTGAATTCTTCGTACCTATTTCTGTCTGAAAACAAGCATCTGAAGTATCAGATATAGACATCTTTAATCTCTGAGAATCTTCTCTTAACCGTAAGTCTAAATATATTTTCTTCTCTAATGACTCTGATCCTGCGTTCTTTATAAGAACAGAACCTATATCTTCATTCTTAGAACTATTATCTAACCGTTTATCTTGGTTATGTTCTAAATCCACATCCTTAAAAGATAATACATCTTTATCTATATCTGTCTCTGGATTGATGTATTTTTTATTTCCCAGACGAATCCACTTTAAAAGTCTACTCTGTTTGTTCTTAAACACGATCTACTATTCTCCAAGCAGATATCACTATGTTATAAAAAGTTTCATAATATATTTCTAATATTTTTATTAATGACCGCTTCTTTAATATCTAAAAAAATTTATATTCATTACAATATGATTTTCCGACATAAGAGAAAGATAATATTCAATCCTTAATACTCAATCCTCTTGCTTACAGATAAAACAGTTTATCATAAAAAAAATATCTGCATAAATAATCATTTCCTTTATAATCATAAAAAATATTCATCCCAATAGTAATAATAAACATATTGAAAACTTTAACCAGGTCTGAGAAAAACTGAGATAGTAATATCTTTTTTAGAAACCAAATATCACTGGTTACATGTTAAATAAAATAAATAAAAGTAAAATAAATTACATATGCTGATACCACGAACATCAAAATAAAAATATATATATTATTAAAAAATATGTTTTATAATATGATTATATTAAAACTTATTTATATTACAAATTTGAACACAAATTAAAACAAAGAATTAAGAAACTGAAATCAAAAATACTCCATAACAAAAATAACCTATCTAAAATTATATGAACTCTTTACTTAACTACAAACATCTAAAGACATAACTATGGTAAGCTATAATTCATATCATAGCAGCTTTCTAATAACAGAAACCTCTATAAATTTAAATTCTAAAGCAATTAAATCACTATTAAAAACCAAATAACTATTAAAATTCAATAAATAGATAAACTTTATGAAACATTATCATCTGGACACCTCTGATGAAGATTAGTTAACTATGTTAACCTTATATTATTAAATAATTATTTAATATATAAAAAATTAAATTGATTCTATATGACGTATAATTTATATATGTTAAAGTACAAAATATCTAAAAAAGAAAATAAATTTAACATACACTAATAAATTACCTGTATTATAGATCTCTATAATCGAGATCTTTATGATAAAATCAAGTCAATAAAATTATTAATTTAAAACCTTTTTCTAAATCAAAAGACTAACCATGTCATATAATCTTTTCTATTCTCTCTAACATTTAATTCATTTAATAGAATCACAACAAATTCATATTGTATAAACCACATTAGCTCAAAATTCATATCTCGTCTCCATTATTAGAGACCAAAGATTTAATTTATTATTATACCATATCGTGGATATATTGCACTTTGGAGAATATGCATACAAACTAAATATCATTTTCTCTTTAAGAGAAATTCTAATAAATATATAAATAATATGAACTTACTACCATTTATTTAAATAAATTTCAGATATTACTGTACTGATAGACGAGCATAAACAGCAAATAACCATCTAATGTCCTGGTTATAAAATTCTACTTGAATTCGTCTATCTTTTCCAAAACCAATAACATTAATAATAGTACCCTTACCAAATTTTGTATGATTTACAGACTGCCCAACAGTAAAAAAAGACTCTTTATTTATAAAAGGAAATTCTATATTTTTATTATGAAAAGACCAATTCGCCCTTGTATTACAAGAAATTTTCTTAACACAATGATCTGGTAGTTCACTAATGAAACGAGATGGCATATAAGATACTTCCTGGCCATATAAGCGACGTTTTTTGGCATGAGTTAATGTTAATCTCTGCATTGCACGCGTAATGCCAACATACGCAAGGCGTCGCTCTTCCTCTAGATAACCACCTCCATTATCCAACGAGGCTTGACTTGGAAAAATTCCTTCTTCCATACCGACAATAAAAACTTGACTAAATTCTAGACCCTTCGACGCATGAAGCGTCATTAACTGAACCGCATCCTTTCTTTTATTGCTATTATTGACTTCTCCCATATCAATTAAAATATCAGATAAAAAATCTTGCAATAACGTTGTTTTCGAATGCATATGTCGAGAACTAGAGTACTTCTGAGCAAGATTAATAAACTCTTCTAGGTGAGCTATACGTGATTGGTCCATCTCTTGTTTTTTATCTCTATACATAGCCCAAAGACCTGTATCCTGCAAAATCCGTTGTGTTTGCAAGTCCAGAGGCAACGCTTTGGTAATTTTATCTAGCCTATCCACTAATAAAATGAAGCCCTCAAGATAAGAAGAAGCCATATTTCCAATTAGCCCCCCTTGTTTTAAAATTTCTTGCGAGCTTTGCCATAAAGTTATATTATAATCACTAGATACTTGACGAATACAATCAAGAGTATGCACTCCAATACGTCGTAAAGGCGTATTAATTACCCTCTCAAAAGCTGCATCATCATTACGATTAACAATTAAACGCAAATAAGAAAGAAGATCTTTGATTTCCTTTCTTTGAAAAAAATGCGTACCATTATGTAATTGATATGGTATATTTTTTTCTAAAAGAATTTCTTCTAATACTCCAGCTTGTATATTAACTCGGTACAAGATTACGCATTCACCTAATAATCGACCCTGTTCAATCCACGCCTGTAAGGAACGAACTACAAAACGTGCTTCATCTAACTCATCTAAGGCGCAATAAATAGAAATCGGATCACCATTTCTTTCTTCTGTCCATAACTGTTTACCTAAACGAATGTTATTATACGAGATCAACGCATTAGCAGCGTCAAGAATATTATTCTGTGAACGATAATTCTGCTCTAATCGAATAGTTACTGCTCCAGAAAAATCCTGAATAAAACGCTGAATATTTTCTGCTTGTGCACCTCGCCACCCGTAAATTGATTGATCATCGTCACCAACAATAACCACTTTACTGCAGGTGCCCGATAATATACGAATCCATTTATACTGAATATCATTAGTATCTTGAAATTCGTCTACTAAAATATTAGTAAATCTTTTTTGATAATAATCACGAATGTGGGACTGATCACGCAATAATTCATAAGCTCTCAATAATAACTCAGAAAAATCTACTAAACCAGAACGATCACAGACATCTTGATAGATCTTATAAAGACCTATCCATGTTTTCTCTGTCAAAGAGTTATAGCTTGTAATATCTTTCGGTCGTAAACCTTTCTCTTTTTTATGATTAATATAACCCACGATTTTACTAATCGACCATTTCTTTGAATCAAGATTTTTACATTTCATTAACCTTTGAAGCAAACGATGTTGATCATCAGAATCTAAGATCTGAAAATTTTTTGGAAGACCAGCCTGAAGATAATGAGAGCATAAAAGACGATACGACAGAGAATGAAAAGTCCCAATCCATATATTTTCTTTTGGAATACCCATAAGTTTATCCAAACGATCTCTCATTTCTTTTGATGCCTTAGTCGTAAAGGTAACTGCCATAATCGATTTCTCAGAGCACTTTTCTACGTCTAACAACCAAGCAATACGATGCACTAAGACACGTGTTTTTCCACTACCTGCGCCAGCTAGAACTAAAAAATGACCACGTGGGGCAGACACAGCTGTACGTTGCTGTTTATTTAAACAATTAAGTAATTTATAAATATCCATAAATACCATAGTTAATCTAACAGGAACAAATACTCAAAAAAAACAAATAATAGCATTTGATATTAGAATTAAATTTAATAAATTCAAGAGTCTTCTAGATAGAAATTAATCAAAAATTTTAACTTTACCAGAGCCTCTAACTCAGTCAATTTTATTATTGATATAATTTAATCTAGACTATAACTATGCCGCCTAAAAATTATTAAACACTTTACATATTGTAACTTAGTTATTCTTCTAGCTAGTTTCTATAAAAAAATAAAATTACAACTAAAAACCAGTTCAATACTATGAAATTATTAAAGCAATCTAACTTTTATTTTTATATAAATTCTATCAAGACTGATATAATAAGTAGCTTGTTAATATAACAACTCTTTCTAAAATAAAGAAAAATCAAGAAAATGACATGGATAACAAGCCCTAATTTAAATATGAAATATCATTTAACATGCTTCAGATTAAATGATATAAATATATTATTTATGTAATTTAATTAAAAGTGTAGTTAACCTATATACAGTACAGGGATTAGAGATAGTTTAAAAAAACTCATTGAATCTATCAATACTCATATAAATAAAAACATAACTCAATATAATCCTAGAATTCTACTTTTTTAATATAAGAGAAAATACATTTTATCAAGATTATTAAAAATCATTTATTAGATAACCTAACCTTTTTATCTCTATAAAAATTCAATTATCTTACCCATATTATTTAACATAATCTGAACTTTAATTAAAAATAAAACAATCGATGATATAAAAATCTCATTAAAAATAAGAATAATATTAAAAATCTATCTCTGTGAAAAATTTGCGATCTATTATTCCACTTCACTAACGAAACGATAATTCATCTTAATTCTTTTTAAGAAAGAAAAAATTATAACTAAATATCTTATTGGTAATCATTTTTACATACAATTTTTACTTAAAATTAATATTACAAATATTAAAAAATAAATAACATTAGATAGAAACTCTAATGTTAATTCTCATCCAGAATAGACTGGTTAAGATAGAATATCAATTCTATGAAATCAAAATCTATCATCTAATAATTTCCTAAAAAGTAATCAGAGATTTTATTAGTTTTACAAATATTTCTAATAAGTGATTAATCTAAATAAAAAAATAAATCAAATAAAGCTCTTACTCACCTCTTATTAACTTGTAATTAAATAAATATGTATATAAATATTATTCTACTGACATTATCTTTTTAAATCTGTTGGAAGCATCCTTCTCCTTAGAAATAAGGAGACTCTTTTTCATACAAGATAAACTACAACAACTGTTAAATCGAACAGAACAGTCCTGACATTGAATAAATAGCTTGTGACATGTATTATTACGACAATTGATATGACTATCACATGTCTTGCCACAGACGTGGCAATATGAAATAATTTCGCTAGAAACGCTCTCATACATCCGTTGGTCAAATACGAAATTTTTACCTTTAAAATAAATCGGTAACCCTAACATCCTAGATACCCTTACGTACTGAATAATACCCCCATCAATATGATAAATATTTTTAAATCCATTATGACGCATCCAAGCACTCGCCTTTTCGCATCGAATGCCACCAGTACAATACAGAACTATTTTTTTTTCTTTATCTTTTTTCAACATTTCGACAACTATTGGAAGTTTTTGTCGAAAAGTGGACCCTGGAGTGATTAAAGTATTGTCAAAGTGCCCTACTTCATATTCGTAATCATTACGCATATCTATAAAAATTACTTCAGGATTATCATGAAAAAAATTAACCTCATCTGCTGTTAAATAAATTCCAACATCACTAGCATCAAAACTGGAATCAGTGATTCCATCTGCAACAATACGATGACGAACTTTTAAACGTAGAACCCAAAAAGATTGCCTGTTGTTATCAAGAGATATATTTATTCGCATGTTAGAAAGTTGACAATGCATATCACTTAATACATCTAACATAGACTCATAAAGATGAGATGGTACACTAACTTGAGCATTAATCCCTTCATTAGCTATATAGATTCGACCCAAAATCTTTAATCGAGACAAACCTAAGTATAAACTATTACGAAAACTCCATGGATCATCAATAGTAAAATATTTATAAAACGATAATGTAGTTCGTTCACCATCTTCTGTTAAGAGCTGGTCTTTCAACTCTTTATTGTTTATTTTATTAAATAAAACTGTCATAAAGTTAACTTATATCCTGCATGTAAAATGTAAAGAAATATATTTTAAACAGTATGTTATCTAGAGTTAGGTAACATTGAGGCTGAATAACATGAGATATAGCTGTATAGCTATATGCCTAAACTTATTATAAGTAGTGACAACTTTATTTAAAAGTAATACCAGGCTATAAAAGATAACTATGCTTATCAAATGAATATTTAAAAAACCAAACTAATAATATTACATAATAGTTCAGCAAAGATCCAAGCAAATATACATTCACTATTACTCGATCATATCACTTATCATTACATATGTTGAATAATTGCTTGTCCAAATTCAGAACAGGTAAGTAATTGAGCTCCATCCATTAAGCGTGCTAAATCATAAGTTACTCTTTTAGAGGAAATAGCTCCTCGAATACCTACATCAATACAATTTGCTGCTTCAACCCATCCAATATAACGTAACATCATTTCAGCTGAAAGAATTATTGAGCTTGGATTGACCTTGTCTTGACCAGCATATTTTGGCGCCGAACCATGAGTGGCTTCAAAAAGAGCGCACCTATCTCCAATATTGGCACCTGGAGAGATACCAATACCTCCAACTTGAGCAGCTACTGCATCTGAAATATAATCGCCATTTAAATTCATACACGCAATAACATCATATTCAGATGGACGCAATAATACTTGTTGAAGAAAAGCATCAGCAATAACATCTTTAATCACAATTTTTTTATTACTGTAAGGATTGGATATAGTTAGCCATTTATCCCCATTAACTGCAATACCACTAAATTCCTCTATCGCTACTTGATAACCCCAATCTCGAAAAGCGCCCTCAGTAAATTTCATAATATTGCCCTTATGTACAAGCGTTACTGAATTACGGTTGTAATCAATGGCATATTGAATAGCAGATCGGATTAAACGTTTCGCCCCATTCTCCGAACAAATTTTGACTCCAATTCCACATTGTTCTGTAAATCGAATATTTTTTATACCCATTTCATTACAAAAAAATTGAATAACGTTATCTGCCTCCAACGTACCCGCTTCCCACTCAATTCCTGTATAAATATCTTCAGAATTCTCACGAAAAATTACCATATCAATATTTTCTGGCTGTTTTACTGGACTTGGTGTTCCAGTATAATAGCGAATTGGCCTCAGACAAATATATAAATCTAAAAGTTGGCGCAAGGATACATTTAAAGACCGAAGGCCTCCACCTACGGGAGTGGTCAATGGACCTTTAATAGCTACGCAACACTCTTTAATAAGAGATAACGTTTCTTCTGGTAACCAAATATCTTTACCATAATTCTTGACTGATTTTTCACCCGTATAGAGCTCCATCCAGGCCACTTTACGATTACTACCATATGCTTTTTGAACAGCAGAATCCACTACCTTAATCATTACCGGAGATATATCCAAACCAATTCCATCACCTTCAATAAATGGAATAACAGGATAATCTGGTACTCTAATTTGACCATTATAAAACGTAATTTTCTCAGAACCTACAGGAATATCTACTTTTCTTGCCATAACTTCCCCTAAATTACTTCTATAAATATTTACGGAATGATACTGGTTTAGTTTAAACTGATTTTTTCTATCTTAAATTATTAAGAATATTCTAAAGATATCTTTAAACCTGCTATTATAAGATAATAACTGCTTTATTCTAGAAAAAATAAAAAAGATTTACAATCTGATCTAATTGCATATTTTATAAACATTTACACTTGTATTATGTTATCTAATCGAATAGTTATAAATTTCTTCATATCAAAGTATCTCAATATTTCATAAGTATTAATTCTTGAATATCATTTTCTTCCTTAAGAAAAAAACCCAAATAACATCTAAACCATATAAAAACTAGATCACAAAAAACAATAAAACGTCAAGTACAAATAATATTTAAAATTTCGCTAAATTAAGTTACTTTTTCTAAAATATCGAACAAAATCAAAATAATAACATTAAATATCAAGTCTTGACTGTAGAAAGAAGCATCACGATTTAGGCTATAAAAATATAATTTTCGTAATTTATATGAACAAAATCTTACTAGATTCTAAACTAAATATTTAGAAAATTATGCATATTAATTTTCCAAAAATATTATACAAGCCTCTTAAACAGATCACACTCTTTCTTTTATAAAAAAGACATTTCGTAATCAGATTAACCGTAAAATCAATCTAAGAATATATTTTAGATTTGATCTCTTTATGACACTGTAATTTAAGAATAATCATCATAAGATGGTTAACATATATTTAAAACGATTTCAAAATACACGTCAAGATTCTTATCTAGATACTACAATCGACTAAGAAATTAAAATTTTTCTAACATATAAAAATGAAAAACAAATTTATAATTACCGACTTAAATTATCCTATATCATGTTAAATATTTCATATGTTTATCAAAATAATATATAATATAATCTTGATACAAGAAATACATGATAATCAGATAGAAGAAAAATCTTTTAATATATTGGCTTTATTAATAAAATTTTGACAAATACGTATGAAATATTCACTATACCTAAAATAGGCTAATCCTAATACATTAGAATATATATACTCTGAATATAAATAGATACATCAAATCCATATTAAAATTTTAAGATACTAATCTTAACAATACTAAAAACTAAACACTAAAAGATATCTATATTTTCGTTATAAAAATATTAACCTTGCTGAATCCTAAAATAAAAACTTACTAATATATTCCATATTAAACAAAAATCTTTTAATAATTAAAACTACCTGACTACACCATCATTATGGATTTTAAGTATGTTTGAACTAATAAAAACAGCGCCAACTGATCCTATTCTTGACCTGGAGAATCAGTTTCAACAAGATAGTCGTCTAAATAAAATAAATCTAGGAATAGGAATATATCAGGATGAAAATGGAAACACACCAATTTTACCTAGTGTAAAAATAGCTGAAAAATATATTTTAGAAAAAGAAAAAAATAAAAACTATCTATATATTGATGGTATGACTGATTTCGGACATTATACACAAAATCTTCTTTTCGGTTCTTCTCACCCTGTTATCTCTGATCGACGAACCCGTACTGCTCAAACACCTGGGGGCACTAGTGCATTGCGTATCGCAGCCGATTTTCTTGCCACTCACACAAAAACTAAACGCATTTGGGTTAGTAAACCTAGCTGGCCTAATCATAAGAAAATATTTTCTTCAGCCGGATTAATAGTGGATGAATACGAATACTATGATGACGTACGCCATGTTTTCGATTTCAGTAATATGAAAAAAAGCCTATGTTCAGCCGGTTATGGTGATATCATCCTGTTTCATGGATGTTGTCATAATCCGACTGGGATAGATCCTTCTCAATCACAATGGCAACAACTTTCTGAAATATCCCTTAGTCGTGGTTGTCTCCCGTTATTTGACTGCGCATATCAAGGATTTGCCCATGGATTAGAGAAGGATGCACAGAGTATCCGCTTATTTACGTCTAATCATAAAGAATTAATAATATGCAGCTCATATTCTAAGAACTTTGGCCTGTATAATGAACGAGTTGGTGCGCTCACGTTAGTAGCTAAAAATAATTCAATCGTAAATACTACTTTTAGCCAAATTAAAGCAATAATTCGATCTCATTATTCAAATCCTCCAGCTCATGGAGCCGCAATTGTTACCACTATCCTTAGTGATGTTCATTTACGCCGACAATGGGAACAAGAACTTACAAAAATGAGAGAACGTATTCAGCAGATGCGTTGCCTATTTGTGCAATTTCTTAAAGAAAAAAAAATAAAAAATAATTTTAACTTATTCCCTCTACAAAATGGCATGTTTTCTCTTACAGGTCTCACTCAAAAACAGATCACGCGTCTCCGAGATGAATTTGGCATCTATATCATTAATTCAGGACGCATAAATATAGCTGGCATAAATTTACGAAATATCACTCCTCTTTGCGAAGCAATTATCACAGTACTTTAGTTTCAGTGCACTATGTATGTCTAAAGTAACTATACTTTTACGAAAAGAAATCCATATTACCTAAATTAAAATAATATAAAACAGAAAAACATTAGGTAGTAATTACACCAAAATACCTACTAAATCAAAACTAAAGTCTCATTATATAACTAAGACTAATATTAATCTTAAATAAGAAATAATATATAAATTGAGAGATCTATTAAAAAAATTACTAAATCCTCTAATAATCGTATTATAAATATATATAATACACACACCTTTTTTTCATGCTTTCCATCAAACCATCCTATCAATAAAGTACTCTAATAACTCTCATAGAAAGTATACATTCCGTGAATTCTTATATCAATAAATTATATTTAATACAGATACAACAAAGTATATAACTAAATGTATATCACGTTATATTTATGCTACTGTCAACTAATTAAAAAATCCAATTAACTTGATAAACAATGTAATTTTTTTTAAAAACATATAATCTACTAACAATATATATTAAAGAAAAATAAAAATCATTACAAAGAATACAAAGTATTTAATCAACTCTTGTTTGCGTATCTTATAAACCATTCAAGAAAAGTGATCATCTTGCAATATTTTTAAGAAATCGGTGATTTTATAAAATGAAAAAAAATATCGTAGTACTCGGCGCTCAATGGGGTGATGAAGGAAAGGGTAAAATTGTTGACATTCTCACTGAACGCGCGAAATACGTAGTACGTTATCAAGGTGGTCATAACGCAGGCCATACATTAGTTGTTAATGGTAAAAAAACTATTCTTCACTTAATTCCCTCAGGAATCCTACGTCATAACGTAATCAGTATAATTGGACATGGAGTGGTCTTATCACCATTGGCGCTATTGCAAGAAATTAAAAGTCTAGAAGAACGCGATATATCTGTTCAAAATGTCCTATTTATCTCTGAGGCCTGTCCACTAATTCTTGATTATCATATAGCTTTAGACATGGCTCGTGAAGCAGCTCGTGGTCTGAAAGCAATAGGAACAACTAAACGTGGAATCGGACCAGCCTATGAAGACAAAGTAGCTAGACGAGGTCTTCGTGTGAGTGATTTATTTCATAGATCAACATTATCATCAAAACTACAAGACGCCATGGAATATCATAACTTTCAGTTAGTAAACTACTACAAAGTTAAAGCAGTAGATTATCAGAAAGTTTTCGAAAACCTCATCGCTACTGCTGACACTATTACTAATATGGTAGCAGATGTAACTGAAATTCTATCATCTGCACAAAAACGCGGCGATGTAATTATCTTTGAAGGAGCCCAAGGCGCACTGTTAGACATTGATCATGGAACCTATCCATACGTCACCTCTTCTAGCACAACGTTAGGGGGAGTAACATCTGGATCAGGAATTAACCCAAGTTATCTGGATTATTCTCTAGGAGTTATGAAAGCCTATTCAACTCGAGTAGGTGCAGGACCATTTCCAACTGAATTATTTGATAAAACTGGCGACTTTTTATGTAAACAAGGTAATGAGTTTGGTGCAACAACTGGACGACGTCGTCGTACTGGATGGCTAGACGCAGTTGCAATCCGAAAAGCAGTGCAAATCAATGCGCTATCCAGCTGTTGTATCACAAAGATAGACGTCTTAGACAACTTACCAGAAGTAAAAATATGTGTAGGATATCGCTTGCCAGATGGACGTCAAACAAACACTACACCATTAACTACTGAAGACTGGGAAAGAATCGAACCAATTTATGAAACAATGCCTGGATGGAAAAGACCAACCTTTGGAGCAAAATATTTAGAATCTCTTCCGCGTGAAGCAATAAATTATATTCAGCGTGTAGAGGAAGTCACTGGAGTTTTAATAGATATGATCTCTACTGGACCAGATCGTAATCAAACAATAATTATACGACATCCACTTGATATCTAAGTTTATAAATAAGCTAAGATATTAATGACATCTATTTTTAGATTACATTAATCAATACTATATTTCTATAATATCTTGAATTATCGTTAGCTAATAGAAAATTAATTAGATAAAACTTCTCAATCTCAATTAGTTATGCCCATAAATGTACAACATTCATTAATATTCTTGAAAATATTACAAAATATTAAAATCAGTGATAATTAAGTCACCAAACCTAAAATAAAATACATCTCCTTTTATCTAAGATAATTTTTTATAGAAGAAAATCAACGCTCGGATTCATAGAAGCAATACTTATTGTCTGTCCATATAGCCCTAAAGTTCTTTCTTACAATGAAATGATGTTAAGATAATGAAAGGTATTTTAAAATAGATCAAAACCATGTGTCTTAATTTTTGTATTAAAATAACCATCCACTTTACCATATTATACTGAAACAATACATGGCCGTAATGTATCAAAAGAACCGGAGAAAACCCAAATGCCACACGACCCCTTTGAGGAGCGCGAAACTAAAAAATATGGAGATCCTATTCCTAGCCGTGAGTATATCCTGAGTAATATCAAACAACGCACACAACCAACCCGACGCTCAGAACTTGCACAAAACTTAGGAATTAGTGGAGAAGAAAAAACTGCAGCACTTCGCAGACGATTAAGGGCAATGGAGCGCGATGGGCAGCTAATGTTTACTCCACGGAGTGGATATGCTGTTCCACAACACGCGAACCTCTTAATAAAAGGAAAAGTTATTGGACATCGAGATGGTTTTGGTTTTTTGCGCGTCGTAGGAAGGCAGGATGATTTATACCTATCTAGCGAACAAATGAAAACATGTCTACATGGAGACATTATTCTTGCACAAGAAATGGGTATCAATCGAAAAGGACGCTTTGAAGCATGTGTAGTACGTATTATTGAGCCTCGAAATAACCATATTGTAGGACGTTACTTAAGTAATACCACAGGAGATTTTGTTATACCAAACGATAATCGTCTTGGTTTCCATATTCTGATCCAGGAAAAAAGAAAAATAAAGATAAATATTGGCTCGATAGTAGTTGTGCTATTAACGGAACGCCCTAGTCGTCGCAATCCAGCTCTGGGAGAAATAGTTGAAGTACTTGGTAATCAAATGAACACAAATATGGCTATTAATATTGCTCTTCGAGTACACAATCTTCCACATAAATGGTCCAAGGAGGTAAAAAAAGCAGCAGAAAAAATAAATACAACAATACCGATAGACGCTAAAAATAGACGTGTTGATCTTCGAGCTCTTCCATTGGTGACAATCGATGGAGATGATGCGTCTGACTTTGATGACGCAGTATTTTGTAGAGCCCAAAAAAAGGGGGGGTGGCGATTATGGGTAGCTGTTGCTGACGTTAGTTATTACGTGCGACCCGGGACTCTTCTAGATAAAGAGGCAATCAATCGTGGAACCTCAGTGTATTTTCCGTCACAAGTAATTCCCATGTTACCAGAAGTACTTTCTAATAATTTATGCTCACTGAATCCAAAAGTAGATCGTCTTTGTGTAGTATGCGAAATGACAATTTCCTCACATGGAAGATTATTAGACTATAAACACTACGAAGCAATTATGCGCTCTTTTGCTCAACTAACCTATAATACAGTTTGGAGGATTTTACAAGGTGACCAACCACTACGAAAGAAATATAAACCAATCATCAACAATTTAGAAACATTGCACAATCTATATGTCAAACTAGAGAAATCACGGGAAGAACGCGGTGGGATCTCACTTGAAATAGAAGAACCAAAATTTATTTTTAATACCAATTATCGTATTGAACGTGTTGAAAAGACCATGCGTAATGATGCACATAAACTAATTGAAGAATGTATGATTCTTGCAAATATTGCATCTGCACTGTTTGTGGAAAAACATAATGAACCAGCATTATTCAGAGATCATGATCGACCAATAGATGATAATATTAAAAGTTTTCGATCAATCCTCAATGAATTAGGATTAACATTGCTTGGTGGTGAGAAACCAGAGCCATTAGATTATGCATATTTACTTAAAAAAATCAGCGGACGTTCAGATTATGAAATGATTCAGAATTTACTTTTACGCTCTATGAAACAAGCAGTATACGACTCAGAAAATCGTGGACATTTTGGCTTAGCACTAAAATCTTATGCACATTTTACCTCACCAATCCGACGATATCCTGATCTTCTTATGCATCGCGCAATTAAATATGTGTTATCAAAAAACACCGATAAATTAAAAAATAAGCTCACACAAACTGGCGGTTACCATTATACCATATCACAAATGCTACAATTTGGTCAGCACTGTTCTATGACAGAACGACGAGCCGATCAAGCTACACGTGATGTAATAGATTGGCTTAAGTGTGATTTTATAAAAGATCGAATAGGAGAAATATTTAATGGAGTAATCTCCACAGTAACAAATTTTGGATTCTTTGTTCGACTTAGTAACCTATTTATTGATGGATTAGTGCATATTTCCACACTAAAGAATGACCAATACCATTTTGATTCAGTGGGACAACGATTAATCGGAGAATGTAGTCATGTAACTTATCGCCTAGGCGATCAAGTGGAAGTACAAATTGATTTCGTACATCTCGAAGAGCGTAAGATCCATTTTTCTCTTATCTCTAACAATGACAGATTATCTCCAGCAAATATTAACTTTGATAAGCCTACTAGAACTAAAAAATAATTAAAACTAAAAGACAACATCGTCCTTCCTTATGTATAAAAGAAGTGCCTTCTAACAAACTAGCTAAGTTTTTAGGTTAAAATATCAAATTATATCTAGTGCTGTATGTTTTTAATAAAAATCAACCTACGAGCTTACTTTATGGGAAGTTAAATTCTCTTGAAGACCAAAAATTTCAACCGATAATACTGTTCATTCTTAAAAAAAATTGACGAACTTTCTTATCGATGACAAAAGAGAAATGACAATGAATACCTACTAAAAATTTAAAAAACTTATAGACTCCTAATTAAAATTGTTTAAATTAAAAAAACTCTTAATACTTTAATTATCTTTACTGTTTTTAAAAGGTCCAATATGAGTCCAATAGTTTTTGGTATTCACGCAATTAATGCTCTTCTTGAACAGAAACCTACACATATTGAAAAAGTGTTAATCAGTATAACCCGTACAGATCATCGTATAAAAACTTTAATCGAAAAACTCCAATCTCATAATATTATAATTATAAAAGTCAATAAAAATCAACTGGATACTCAATCAAGAGGAGCGGCACATCAAGGTATTATAGCATTTACGCAAACAGATCTTCTCTATAAAGAAAACGACCTTAAAAATCTAATAACTAATCTAAAAAATCCATTTTTTCTGATCTTAGATGGTGTCACTGATCCACATAATCTTGGTGCCTGTATACGCAGCGCTTATTCTGCCGGTATTCATGCTGTAATTATTCCAAAAGACCGCACAGCACCATTAAATGCTGTAGCAAAAAAGGCTGCAAGTGGCGCAACTGAGTACATACCTTTAATTCGTGTTACCAATTTAGCTCGGATAATGAGAGCTTTACAAAAAGAAAATATTTGGATTATCGGAGCCACTGAAAAAGCTCAAAAAAATCTATACCAAAGCAACATGACTGGACGATTATCATTAGTGATGGGAGGAGAAGAAAAGGGAATTCGCCGTCTAACTCTAGAACACTGTAATGAATTAATTAATATTCCCATGATGGGAGCGACTCCTTCGCTTAATTTATCAGTGGCAACTGGTATTTGTCTCTATGAAGCAGTGCGACAAAGGATGTTTCAACCAACTATAGTATAACCAGAGTATAAATTCAAAGTGTAGATCTCAATAATTACTGATCTATACGTTAGTTAATATCGATGTTAATAAAAATTAACATAATGATATATTTAGATAGTATAGTATCTACATCTTATTTATATAAGAATTAACTAAATGATCAAGAAAACTAAACTAAAAGAACATTTATTTATAAAAATAATCTTTTTAGTATTCCAGAAAATAACTCTACTGTTAAATCATTAATTTTTTAAAAACTATTATTAAAAATTAAATCTTAATATAAAATCATAAGATCTTTCCGTCATATTAAAATAAATAGCTTAAAGAAAGAATATATTCAATTTATTTCTCATTCTATCAGGAAATGAAATACAAGTATAATATATCTTATAAGCACATATTTTAATTCTTATATTACATGAATAAACGGATCTCTAAGATTACCATTATACATGAAAATATAAAATACTTGCTCAAAAATATTCTTACAAATATTCTTAACCAAGAGGTTTTCTGATCTGTTCTTGATGTCAAATATAGTTGAACTATACAGTTATGTTGTAGTATACAATACTAAATATGTATTATAGTTATATTCTTACTTACATAAACATTAAGTAAATTCAAAAATTATTCTGATCAGTGAATAAGAAATTGCTAAATTAAACGGAAATATTTTAAAATCGTATATTTAGTTTAAAAAAATAAATGTTAATACGGTAATTCATATAAAATAAATTTTAATGTACTAAAACGAACGAAAGTACACTCAAAAATTAATGATGTGACAATATTAAATTATTCTTCATTCGATATTTACAAAATAAAATTATACACACACCTCCTACTGATCAGTAATACAAGATAGCATAAAATGTAGGCTAATCCATCTTATTTATATTGAGATAAATATTTAGAGGCTCATATGAATGTTATATCTATATCTGATCTCCTACAAGAACGGTTTTCCATAGAAAAGGAAGTAACTATTCGAGGTTGGGTTCGTACTCAAAGAAAACTAAAAACTGGTATTTCCTTCATTTCTCTTTATGATGGCTCCTGCTTTAATACAATTCAGATTGTTGTAAATCAAAAAGAATATGAAATACTAAATCTCACCACTGGTTGCTCATTAGAAGTAAGAGGTAAGGTTATAGAGTCACAAGGAAAAGGTCAGTATTTTGAAATTCAAGCTATTAATATCAAGGTAATAGGATGGGTAGAAAATCCAGATAGTTACCCAATGTCTTCAAAAGCTCATAGTATTGAATATTTACGTGAAATGGCCCACCTCCGACCACGTACTAACTTAATTGGCGCGGTAGCGCGCATACGACATACCGCAGCATACTCTATACATCACTTTTTAAACGAACAAGGATTTTTCTGGGTATCGACACCACTAATTACCTCTGCAAATAGTGAAGGGGCTGGAGACATGTTTCGTGTCTCTACTTTAAATATGGAGAATCTACCCCGTACACAAGATGGAAAAGTTAACTATAACATGGACTTCTTCGGGCAAGAAGCATTCCTAACTGTCTCTGGACAGTTAAATGCTGAAGCCTATGCCAGTGCTATCTCAAAAATTTATACTTTCGGCCCTACCTTTAGAGCAGAAAAATCAAATACTAGTCGACATCTGGCAGAATTCTGGATGCTAGAACCTGAAGTAGCTTTTTTTAATCTAGAAGAAATAGCAGCCTTAGCTGAATCTATGATGAAATACATCTGTACTACTATACTTTCTAAACATTCTGAAGACTTATCCTTCCTGGCTCAATACACAAAAAAAAGTCTCATACTCCGATTAAATAATTTAATCACAACCGATTTTATACACATTGATTATTCTGAAGCTATAAAAATTTTACTCACCTCGAAAACAAAATTCAACCATCCCATTCGATGGGGATTAGACTTATCATCAGAACACGAGCGATATATCACTGAGTACTATTGTCAATCACCAGTAATAATAAAAAACTATCCAAAAAACATTAAAGCTTTTTATATGCGAATGAATCCAGATGGATGCACCGTAGCAGCTATGGATATTCTGGCTCCAGGGATCGGAGAAATTATTGGCGGATCTCAACGAGAAGAACGTCTTGAAATCTTAGACCAACGATTACTAGAAAGAAACATGAACAAAGAGGATTATTGGTGGTATCGCGATCTACGCCGTTACGGTACTGTGCCACATTCTGGATTTGGACTAGGTTTCGAACGCTTAATTTCTTATATTAGTGGCATTAATAATGTTAGGGATGTGATTGCTTTTCCACGAACGCCGCGTCATATAGACTTCTAAAGTAATCAAAATATAACAATATAAAAATCTAGTAATAGATATAATTCCTAACATCACTTAATACACTAATTTTTAAAATTTTTAATTTTATTTTAAAAACTTAAATACAACTATTATAGATAATAGATTTATCCTTAATGTTGTTATTTTGATAAAATAAAAGATTAGCGTTATTTTCAGACTAGATTAATCTAGATACCAATGATAAGATCTCCATAGATAGAGAAAAATAAGGGACTAAACTTCCTGAAAATCGTGTAAAAATTATTATCGACAGAATTAGGTATCAGGTATCTAGACAATCACTCCAATGAGGTTAATAAAATTATGAAAAACAAAATTTTTGCAGTAGTGCTACCAGCCCTGCTTGCAGCAGGGGCTGCTAATGCTGAAGAAATCTATAATAAAGATGGTAATAAAATCAATCTATATGGTACCATTAATTTAGGTCATCAATTCTCTAAAAATCTAAACGATGATAATGATAACTCTTATCTTCGTTTTGGGTTTAAAGGAGAAAGTCAAATAAACGATTTTCTAACAAGTTACGGACAATGGGAATATAATATTCAAACCAATCTTCCTGAAACAGACGCTACATCAGGTTCTCAAACACGTCTTGGGTTTGCTGGTGTAAAATTTTCTAATTATGGAACAATTGACTATGGTCGTAACTATGGAGTAGGTTACGATCCTCTATCATGGACTAACATCCTACCATCATCCGGTGGCAACTCTGCTTATTCTGATAATGGGATGGTTGGTCGATCCAATGATCTCGTCACCTACCGAAACAGTAATCTTTTTGGCTTACTTGACGGTTTAGATATTGCCCTACAGTATCAAAGAAAAAATAATAATAATACACATTCTCATGGAATTCGTACAGAAAATGGAAGTGGTATAGGTAGTTCTATAACTTATGCTACTCCAGTTGGAGTAGCAATATCTGCGGCTTACACGCATGCAGATAGAACAAAAGATCAAGAAGCAGCATACTTTTCTAATGGTAAAAAAACTGCTGAAACATGGGCCACTGCAATGAAGTATGACGCACATAATGTTTATGTAGCAGCAATGTATGGTGAAACTCGAAATAATACTTATATCAAAACTACGACTGAGTCTACTAAACACGAAGGAATGGTTGACAAAGAGCAGAAGTTTGAAGCAGTTGCACAATATAAGTCTAACTGCGGACTTCGTCCATCTCTAGCTTACCTTCAATCTATCGGAAAAAAAATTAGCAAATTAGGAAAACAAGATTTATATAAATATATTGATTTAGCTACCTACTATAATTTTAATTCTAAATTATTAACCTACGTAGATTACAAAATCAATCTATTGGATAAAAATGACTTTACTAATAAAGCACAGATTAATACTGATGATACCGTAGCCGTTGGTTTAATCTATCAATTCTAATACCCATCGCACCATACGGGTCAGACTGTGACCCTATGCACATTCAACGGGACTCAGGTCCCGTTGTCTTCAACGAAGAATTTATAACTTTCGATTAGTATCAAAATAAAAGTATTACTGACTATATTGTTATTCTAAAAATGAATAACCTTTACACTCTCTTCAAGAGAGTACACAATACCGATGATTTATTATTTTATATAAAATTTTTTAAAAAATAATAATTTTACATATTTCTCTTGTCAAAAGGTAAAATATAAAAAAATAAATCATCTTAATTTTATATATATGAAAATATTTCAGAAATATATTTTCAACTATTAAATCTAGTATCAAATATAATCAAAATCCCTTTTAGGGATAAAATAACATCATTAATTAACTAGATATAGTTATACAGTACAATGAATTTACCTATAATAAAGTATTATATAATAATATATTATATATTATTATTTCTCTAAAACTTGAATATAAAATAATTTATAAAAATAAAACAATGATCTCTGTTAAAAAAATTATAAATTCTCTTGCAATAATCAAATAATAAAGTTTATCCTAACTCCTAAATTACTAAAATATAGATTAATGATCTATATCAAAATCTTCTCGCTAAAAAATCTAGTTTCAAACACGCACTAAATTCTTATTATTCAATCATAATAACTAAAAACAACTTAAGAAACGTCATCTACTTTTCGACTTTGGCAAAAACATCCCTTAATCTAAGGCAAATAACGCTCTATTTTCGTTCATCTCAATATCTTCACAATTTACTGTACATGACTAGACTGGATGATCCAATAATATTAATATTATACCAATATTTAATTGTTTCTTAATCTAAGATTGTAAGCATCTTGACACAAATTTCATTCTTTACCAAAAAAAATTATTATTATATCTAAAAAAATGACTATTCATTTTAACTTTCAATCTTTTTAAATTATGCCAGGTTATAAGTGTGAACGCTCCATCATAGAAATATAACACCTTCTGTCTTAGATTTATTTCCCTAAACGGAGAAATAAAACTAATTCAATTATTTGGCAAAATCAAACCATGAGCGAGAATGATTAAAATTACCATAAATATTATATATAATAACTACTAATATATGTATTTTTCTCAGAAAAATATGAAATATTAAAATATAAAATAGCAATAAAGAAATATTCTTGGTATCCTTTTGATACATAAATTGTAAACTACTCTTAATATAGCTATCAAAAAAAGAAACTTTTACAGAACTAAACTCATCAATATAAATTATGCAATAATACTCAATTCACATCATAAAATTAAACAAATATGTAAACATTCTAGTTGATTCTGTTTCAATATATCATGATAATTTTAGTTATCAGAGTATCTCTTCTCTAAAAAAGAGATCGATATATAATGTATACTAATATAGTAATATTGATATTAGTAAAAATAAGATATCAATCTAAAACACTTATTTCATATTATCCATAAAAACTAAATATTTTTAATCTAAAAATAATAAAAATAGAGAACACAAATACATATGGCTGGAGGCCATATGTTTGAACTTCACCAAAAAAACTTACTCGAATCTCATCTCAGTCATCAAAAGAAACAATTATCAGCCATGCCTCTGCTATAGAAAGATTTCAATAATGATCCTATATTTATATCTTAATTTATGGTCATTGACCTCTATATGTGAATGACTAAATTAGTCTAGAGTAATCAAATTTAGTTTTTTAACTAAACTAAATTTTCTACTAGTCATTCTAGTGATTATTCAATCTATATAACTTAGGATCCTAAGCCAAAAGATCCAGAGTCCTAATCAATTATATTTATACTAAAAAGTTTTTTATATTTTTATCGACTCATTAATCTAGAGGTCAAATTATTAAAATATTTCTTTAGAGCAGATGAATTAACATAATTTATGTTAAAAACTATAATACAATATGAATTAACCTAATGGTATTATATCTACTTTTAGATAAAAAATCAAATATTTTGCTTAAAATATAGAAAAATAAAACTATCCATTATTCAGTTCTTATTAAATTCTACTCTGATAGAGAAAATTTATGGAAAACTATATGTTGATCATAAAAACCAAAATATTACAATATTCTATTCAATTAAATTATAAATAAATCAATTTCTCTAAGAAATTTTATTTCTCATTGATTAAAAGATAAAAATTTAAACCTAACTTATGACTAGGTCATAATAAATGAACTAAATTCAAAATAATCCATACCAATATAAATGATTAAACTCAATAATTTCTCATTGACATTCTTTATATACCATCAAAAACAAGATCAAATAACTAATTATTACAGCAAATTATTTACTGAAATAATTAAATTATGTTTAATAGTATTAAACATACCAATTTACTACTGTTATCAAATACATATTAAATTTTAGATATAATTTATCATATCTAAAATTTAACTTTACTATGCCTATTAATCTAAGATATAGTTTATTATCTTCTGTAAATCACTATAGATTCGATAATCTAACTTGGTTCTTATCTAAAGAAAATTTCAATCCAACTCTAAAATTATATTCGCTTTTTAAATGACCATTAAACATATTTAATTATATAAATAATATATAATAAAAATTAATCTTAATACATAGACTCTGGTTTTTTATCTCACAATATTTATAGATAATGAACTGATAATGAATTATCTATTTGTAATTAAAAAATTCTCATAAAAATAACTAAAAAGATAGAGCTCCATTAAAAATAAATAAAAACCCAATTAATAATCAAAAACCATAAACATATAAAGAATGATCTACGACATCATAAAGCTATCTTTATCTATGTCAAATCACTTATTAATGGTTAATAAATAATATTTTCTTACAAAAATTGTATCTAAATCTTATTTTTTATATTTTTATACAACATTTTAAATAATTTAAAATATAAAATTAAAAAAAACGATGCGATTTTCTAAAAAAAGATTCTCTTATAACAATATTAGATTATCAAGTACATTTATCTTAATATTAAATAATGACATTTCCAGGAATAAAAAATTTATAACGAGAATTAAGTAAGTCCTGAACTTTTGTAATCTTTTTACCAGCTATTTGTAATTCTTCCAAGTTAAGAATTCCATCAGAAGACATAACTTGAATACCATGTTTATCTGCTCTTATAATCTGACCTGTTAAATAACCACTCACAGATGGCAAAACAGAAGCCTTCCATACTTTTATTAAGGTGTTGTTAACCAAAAAGTAACTACCAGGCCATGGATTAAAAGCGCGGATACATCTCTCTAACTGTGTAGCAGATACTGACCAATTAAGACGAGCTTCTTCTACTCTTAGCTTGTTGGCATAACTAACCTGTGTTTCATCTTGTTTCCAAGCCCTATCAGTTTTTCTTTCTAACATATCTAATGTTTTAAGTAAACTAGTAACCCCTAAATTAGCTAATTTATTGTACAGTGTAGCGGTAGTATCAAAAGACTCAATGGGACATGCTTCTTGATATAAAATATCCCCACCATCCAATTTATCATTCATTCGTATAATAGTAACCCCAGTTTCTCTATCACCAGAACATAATGAACGCTGAATAGGCGCAGCCCCACGCCATAATGGTAATAATGAAGCATGTACATTAATACAGCCAAGACTTGGTACCTCTAAAATATTTTTAGGCAATATCAGGCCATAAGCAACAACAATCATAATATTAAAGTTAAATGCAGAAATTAATTCCTGAGCCTCCGGGCCATATAGAGATTCTAGTTGTAGAATAGGTATTTTGTTTTTCTCTGCCAAGCGTTTAACTAAATTAATAGTCATCTTTTTTCCTCGACCAAATGCTTTATCTGGCTTAGTTAAAACACAGACAACTTGTTTTCCAGCAGAAAGAAGTGCAGACAGATGACGAACAGCAAAATCAGGGGTACCAGCAAACATGATACTGAGCATAATAAAACAACCCCTCCTTAATACCGAATAAACTAAATATGTGATTATTGGCGATAAATTTTCTCCAATCTTTGACGAATTCGATAACGCTTTATAGGAGATAAATAATCAATAAACAATCTTCCTATAAGATGATCTAATTCATGTTGAATGCAAATAGCTAGCAAACTACTTGCTTCCAATTCATAACTTTGACCATCACGGTCTAGTGCCCTGATTTTTACCTTATTAAAACGTAATATCTGAGCTCTTTGATCGGGAACAGATAAACAACCTTCTTCTGTCATTACTTCAGAACTCTTTTCTAAAATCTTCGGATTAATTAACACTAATTGTGAACTTCGGTTTTCAGATATGTCAATAACAACAATGCACTGGTGAATATTGACTTGTGTTGCAGCCAGCCCAATACCCATATTTGCATACATGGTATCAAACATGTCATCAATAATACGATGAATATGATTATCTACGTTTAGTACCTTCTTCGCAGAAAAACGGAGTCGATCGTCTGGAAAATATAATAGATTTAAAATAGACATAATTTTCCATATCAATATAAATTAATAACAAACCTCCTCTTACAAAGAGGAACCATATAAAATAATTATAAACTATTTAATATTTTATCTATTTAAAAGATAAAAATTTTTATATTGAAGATTCAGATAAAAAACAAGGATAATTTATGCAATCAATAAAATTGCAATAATTATATACGTTAAATCTATAAAAATAAAAATGGCTACATGTCAATTTAGCCTTATGTATAAATGCATAATTAATCTTACTCAATCTATCAAGTTAGAAATTTTGTTTTATGCATAATTCTGCTATAAATTACCATAGGTGCACTGCAAACATATGAACGGATCGATATCCATAATAATGATAAAAAAATAACATTTTATTTGTTTTCAGATAAAACTAAACAAATCAGTAATATTAATCTAAATTAAATGGATTGTACACTATCACTATTTTCTAGATAATCTATTCTCTCGTTAAAAAAATGATTACATACAATAAAATAAATAGATTCTTCCTATTTATGATAATAATATATAAAATTATTCCCTATTTCAGTCTTTCAAAAAAATCTGAACTATAATTACTTCAGCTTACTCCTCTTATAGGATATTAAGTAAAATTTAATTCTTTTAAATCATAAACTACTATCTAGTGGCGGAGGAGCAGAGATTCGAACTCTGGAACAGTTTCCCATTTCCGGTTTTCAAGACCGGTGCCTTCAGCCACTCGGCCACTCCTCCAAACTAACCTCACTATAAACATCAATAAAAGACATGTAAAGAAAATTTTATGATTGTCAAAAAATCAATAAAGAACTGACATTGAAAACTATAACCTAATTTTAACTATATAGTTGATTTAAAATTTACTTTTATGAAAATCAACACCCTTAATTTCAAGAATTATGTTAAATACCTATTCATATTATAACCCATGTAGTTCATTCTAAAATACTATCTACACTTAATCATCGAGAATAAACTATCATAAATCTATCTAGATTTTAATCTAATCTTCTTAACCGTACACAATCGGACTAACGAAGTAAAATTATAATTAAATTATTATTTTTATCTTGTTTTTTCACAAAAGAATATTATGCATAATAAACCTATACAATACACATCAGATCATGCGATTAAAGTGTTATATTAAAATAGTTCAACACAATAGCACATATAGAATTTAGTATCTATTAAGAGAATGTTTTCCTGACCTCTCTAATACTATCTTAGAATTATACTTAATAAATACTGTATATCACAGTAAATAAACTTTTATAATATTTCTCCATTGCTCTGTTTCATTTTCAGAGCTATGATCACTAATTGATACTTAAAAAATAGATAAATCATTAAATTATTCTCAAAAATTAAGAATACTAGATCTTTTTCTATAAAATCATAAATTTATTATTTAAACATAAATAAAAAAACAAAGAATCTAATAAAATTGCTAAGAGTCATACCAAGAGTCTCAATATTCCCTATGATTTTTCACTACATAATTATCTTCAATGATCTTAATTCAGATCATCTAACTATTCATAAAGGTTTTTACTATGACTCAGTGTTTACTTTCTAGATTTGGCACACCTACACAACGTGTACGTCAAGCCATTCAAGCGCTGTGCTCAGGTCGCGGCGTAATGGTCTTAGATGATGAGCTTCGTGAAAATGAAGGAGATATGGTTTTTGCTGCAGAAAAAATGACTGTAGAACAGATGGCAATGGTTATCCGATATGGAAGTGGTATTGTCTGTTTATGTCTTAATGAAAAACGCCTCAAACAACTTGATCTTCCTATGATGGTAGAAAATAATACCAGTACTTATGGCACTGGTTTTACCGTTACTATTGAAGCAGCATATGGTGTCACTACTGGCGTATCTGCTTTCGATCGTTTAACTACTATTCGAACAGCTATTGCTGATAACGCACAACCAAGTGATCTAAATAGACCTGGACATGTTTTTCCTTTACGCGCTCAATCTGGTGGTGTCTTAACTCGTTGCGGACACACCGAAGCTACTATTGACTTAGTCACACTAGCAGGTTGCAAGCCCGCAGGTGTATTATGTGAGCTTACTAATGATGACGGTTCCATGGCACGAACTATAGAAGTAATTTCCTTTGCTGATCAACATCATATGCCGGTGATGACTATTCAAGATTTAGTATCTTATCGACGTGGCGATCCAATATAATAAAGAAAATAACTGAAATTTTTAACTTGCGTAAATTTATATAGAAAAATGTACATATTATTTTAAAAAACTATAATAAAATCTCTTAATATAATTCTATCTATAAACTATAGACTAATAATCCTTAGATATCGCTAATCAATATATTAAAAAAATAATCCATATTCTAATTTTAAATTATACTTAATATGAAATTTGTTTATTAACTATCCCTATCACTTTAACTTTTATATTCTGCCTGATCTCAGTTTAAAATGTAAAAAAATGATTTATATAAAACGCTATATATTAAATCATTCTAATTTTCTATCGAATACTAAAAAATCTACACGAAAACATCTAGAAAAAATTTTCAATTATAATTATAAACAAATAATATAATAGACATAGAATAATATATATAAGTGAATAAATGCAAAAATCAAAATTCATACAACTAAATGTAGAAAATATCACATAACTACTTTTTAAAAAATTAACCAACCAAAAAAATAATCCATAAATTATTTTCTAATGCACTGATCTTGTATTTTATAAACCGACCAATTATCTGATGATGCAAATAATTCTCTAACAATATTACCTATGAACGATATATACTTAAACATATAAAATATATAATTAGTTTTTTCTATAATCTAAAATACTAGATGCTATATAATATACTTTATTTATTATAGAAAATTAAAAACTAATCAAAGTTATCTTATTTATTAAAAATATGATATACAAAATAGAAGTCACTTACCCTCTAATTAACTATTAGTATAGTATTAAAGATCATTAAATAATCCATTCTACATCAGTAATATAGAAAATTTCTTATTTTATAAGAAATAGATTAATTCTTAGACTAAAACAATTTCCTCTATTTTTCTAAAACAAAATAGACCTAACTAGATTCTATATATAAAATAGAGATTTAAAAAAAATTTAAAATCTTTCTATAAAATTATTAACTAATCTGGTTACTATTTATTACTAATTTCTTAATAAAATCAAAAATTTAACCATTGATACCAACCATACATCATCTTATGACTAAATTAAAAATAATTTTATATCATTCTTTTATAATTTATTAAAACCCTAAAATTAAGTATAACCAAAAAGTAACAACAAAAACCTTAAAGTTATCTGACAATAACTATAAATAAAATAAAATTTTAATTATACTTAGCATGCTACTCTAATTTAAATCAAATTAATAATTTGATTCTAATTATCACATTATATGATATAATATTCTTATTGCATACTAGAATACATCAGTTTAATCATTTTCTATCATTTTATGCTTTAGACAAACATTCAATATTGTTTAATATAACTCTAGTCATTTTACCATAAATATAAAAAAGAAATAATCTTTTTATCGTAGTATCATTATCTAACTTTCCTAAAAATCATAAATTCATAAGTATACCATTATTATAATTTTTCTCTAGACTCTATGTTTCTTAACTAATATCTTGTCTGGAAGATAATATGTAGTTGTCTGCCAATCCAGCTTCACAAAACATTCTTTAATTTTATTCAAGTAATCCATCTACACCTTGAGAATACATCAAAAAAAACGTTATAAGTCATTAGTAATTCTGCTAATTACTAGAATTACCTATAAAATAATATAGTGAACTTAAATAGCTTTGCTTAAGTATGCAATGAAATAGATAAAATCAATATTCTATTAAACTAAAAAAATGAAGGAACTGAACGATATAAAATCTATCAACTAAATACAGTTAGATCTCAATATCCTAGATATTATGATCTCATATGGATAAAATAAGCCAACAATCTTCATTTTATTACTATCTTAATTCTATAAAATATATCTCAAATAGTAATTACTTAATTACTAGTTATAACACCTTATACTAATATAGATGTTATCGTTTTAAAAAAATCAACAACTTGATTTAGTTATAATCCTTATTATAACAATAAAAAAATCATATCTGTAAATAACCTTCTGGAAATAATTAAATTAGAAATAATAAAAAAACTAACATCAGAATGATAGATGACATCTATAATTATATATATAATTAGATATATATCTAGGTGCGATTAAAAAAAAGAAATATCTACCTATAGATATCCTACTAATCCATGAACTTATACTAAAATTAATGCAATATTAAATTTATAAAAATCAATAAATATTTGAAAAGATCAAGATTTTCTAAAAACAAGCATATCCTATAAGGAACATGCTATACTTGATTTCAACACGTTAATTAATAATCCTTAGATCACCCATCAAAGAATATTTTTTATTTCTTGATAATACATTTTAAAATCACTACATATATTAGATTATTTACTAACTTGTGTAACCAATAATTAAAAACTTTAGAATACCAAAGAACTCTTTTATTACTGCATATCTGATGAACCTAGCTCTGTTAAAAACAACGTCCACAACTGAAATTATAAACACTAAGTTTCATACCAAATCTTTCATTAACTCAAAAATTATAAATTAAAACTATGGATTCATCATATAATCAAACAATCTGACTTACTATTCATTTTCAAAACTTTATTGTTAAATATAACAATTTATAATTTTATTAATCTGGAAGCAAAATTGTGTCTGACTATAATTATAACCTTACCTCTTTTCTAACCAGTGCACCTACTATTCATCATTTACCAGATGATGTAGGTACAGAAATCGCTTTTATCGGTTACTCAAATTCTGGAAAATCTAGTGCACTTAATGCATTAACAAATCAAAAAAAACTTGCACGAACAAGTAAAATACCTGGTTGTACACAATTAATCAATCTATTCCAAATTACTGAAGGATACAGGCTGGTCGATCTACCTGGTTATGGTTATGCAAAAATTCCAAAAAAAATGAAAATAAAATGGAACAATACTCTAACCCAATACCTAAGATTTCGCAACTGTTTACAAGGACTATTAATCCTTATGGATATACGTTATCCTTTAAAAGACCTTGATAAAAAAATTATATCATGGGCTCAAAAGAATAAACTACAAACACTTATTCTGCTTACTAAATCAGATAAATTAAGTACTACAGCGTGCCATGCTAAACTTATCACAGTGCGTCAAGAAATTAAAAATTCTAGAGACGTTATACAGGTTGAACTTTTTTCTTCAAAAAAAAATATAGGAATCCATATCTTACGAAACAAGATGGATAGCTGGTATCTCAACCCTGATCATATACAAAATAATAGATCAATACCTCTAACACTGATCTAGAGCACTAATCTAATAGATATGTTATCTTCCTAATGTAAGTAACTTTTATTTTTTTAGAGTGATATTATCGTCAACATGAGGTAACTTTAGTTATAAAAAAACTAAAATATTTACCCTTATAGTCCTAATATTACAATATCTAAAAAAATAAAAAAATTTTATAAACCCTTATTCTTCTATTAATACATTAAACAATGTTAATAGAAAATTCTACACAATATAAAATTCTATAAATTAATATTAATCTTATTGTTGAAATTAGATTTCAATGACTTTAATTTAAATCTAAATACTAATAAAAATTCAACAACATCCATGTATACCACCTGTAAAATTTCTTTAACCCAGAACCTAATCTCAATCATTCATTCTCTAATGATTATCGAAGATAATAGATATGTGTATATAAAAAAAATAACAATCCCAATATCTAAACGTTAATTATATAATATTTGATAAAAATATTTATTTCTAAACAAAAAAACTAATCCGAACTAATAATCCATCTTTTATTACATACATATATAAGGAAAATAACACCTTACTAAAAGATTAAAACAATCATGCATTTTAATTTATATTAAATATCTAATTCTATGAAAAATAATCACTAGCTAAATTGAGGTTACATAATTTGCACTAATCAACGATGCTAGGTCTAATCTATGATAATTCAACTATAAGTAAAATTTTTTAACTAAAATCATAAAATTAATGTTAAGAAAAAACTAAAAATATTGATTTTTTTTATAAATACAAAATTACTATTCTTGGAACATCTATATCTTAATATCCAAAATAGTTAAAAACTATTACATATCTATATTCATAATAATGCTCTACTCATCTAATTATCATGATTCATAATTTATTGCAGTTAATATGAATAACCAATAAAACTATTATATAAAATAATCATAGATAATCCTAATTCTCTAATATAGTTGTTAGAAAATTAAAAATTAATTTTATAATCTCTTATTACATCTTTTTTATTACAACTAAAACTAATTATCTAATATCTAATCAGATTTATTTATTATAAAATATAAAAAAAACTAGATCATGATACTCTTAATCATTGTAACCAAAAAACATAAATAAACATTTATCTTGTAATACATCTTATTTCTAATAATACTAACTTTTGTTTATTAAGAAACAAGTAATATTACTGATACTAATAAAAATATAATAATATTGATTATATAAAAATTTACTAATATTTAAAAATATATTATTGTTCTTATTAATATAATATTATATACATAAAAATTATTTTTAATATGAAAAATTAAATATTGAAAATATTTAAATAAGTATTTAAAAACTATATACTAAATAAGATATATTTACATAGAATGATATTCTATCATTACCTAAAAAAATCAAAATAATTAATAATAAAAATGATTTTTAATTAACTAACTCTAAAAAAAATTTAATAATTCAGAATATTTATTCCACATTAATGATATTATATACTTTTCTACATCATAGAAAAACCAAAAAGAGACAATCTATATCATTAATTTAATTTCGCCTAACTATGAAAATATAAAGACATCTTTATATGAAGAAATCATAAAAACAGCTTAATTATCACTCATGAGAATAAACAATCAAATCCACACAAATATACTAATATTCTAACTTATACATGGTTTTCCTAAAAAATTTAAGAATATATAATGACAAAGAAAGAACTTCTATCTAAAAATAATAATTTTAATATATTGACAATCTAACGTAAACTAAAAATATTTAATATATCCTACTAGCCAATAGATATAATAATTGCTAAAGACTTTTAAAAAAAAATAAAAAAATAAATCTTTACTACAATATATTAAAATCTATACTACTAGTATACATCCACTCACTAAAAATCTATTTCTATATTATGGAATATAAAAAATAATTAAAAAAAATAAACTAATCAATATCAAGTGATTCATAAAATATAAAATGACTAAAATTAATTTTAAATTAAAATATATTAAATAAATATTATAAATAAAATTAAAATAACTCTACTATAAACTATTTTAAAAATAAATTAACCCCTTGGTTCATAAAAATAGTTTGAACTAATAAAAATAACTGCTTTTTCAGTACATATAAATATTAAAATAACATAGAATTTCTTCAAAAGAATCAAAATCTTCTTGTTTAATAAGAAAATTGTAACAAAATAAATAATCCATAATTTTAAAAATATTCATCTAATATAAATATTAACTACTATAAAAATAGTCTAAAACAATCTATCGATACCAATCGATCACTTCAATTAATACTAATAAAGCAGCATTACCACCAAACTGTTTAGGTGCTTGATGAAATGCCATAACTAACGGATGCTGTGCTAACCACAACGGAGTCTTTTTCTTAAGAATATTTTTACCATGACCATGTATTATATGTGTACAATAAAAATTCTCCCTATTACACGTTGTAATTAAAGCGCTAAGCTCCTTCTTTGCTTCAACTTGTGTTAATCCATGTAGATCCAAAACTATATCTGGTATATAGTCTCCACGATATAATTTTTTCAACTCATAACGATCTACATCGCTACGTATATAACGTAGCGCACCGTCAGTAGAAATAAGGGGATGAAATTCATCAGAAAAATAATAACTAGACTCTCTTTGTACTGGCTGATTCTTTTGATCTTTTCTTTGATAAATTTTATTGCGTGAAGGTCTATGTACTATGGTATCCTGTGCAAATCGGCGCGTATCATACATCACTCTACGAAACAGTATAGACTCTTCTTCAAGATCAATCTTATCGTTTTGGCTCATTACTATAATCACTCTGTTTTAAGAAAATTAAGATAGAAGCACCCCCTATCAATCTAAATTGATCAGTATAACTGAATTCAATGTAAATTAGTGATTAACATAAATCAATATATATTAGAATGTTTAAAACAATATTGAATGTTCAGTATAAAGATAGTAAATGAATGAATTCTCTTACAATATAACAAATTCAGTTAAAAAAACTACACTAATCAATACTTATTCAAAAATTTTAATTCTTATCTTTATTTATACAAGTCATTCACACAAATATATATAATGTCCTTATAATATAGAAAAGGCAAAATACAAAAAAAATCGAAAAATAACATACCTACATAAACTTTAGATCTATTTCTATATAATAGAACTTCTACAAATAATTACCCATATAAACTTCTAAATATATTAGTCAGATCAGAAAATAGTCGTTAATAATCATGCTAATTATTTGTTATAAAATAAATACCAACCAGGTGCCCTGATTAAGAAAATAATCCTATTTATTTAATTCTAAATATCATCTTAAAGATTACAAAACTTAGTTCTCATTGCTAGAAAAAAAGAATAAATATAATCATAACGATAGTGATAGTTATAACTAATTATCTAGAAAATATAGTAATTATACTAATGACTATTTATAGAGTATAAATAGACAATAGAAACTAATTGGTAATGAAAAGCAATACTTTTTACTTACAAGTGTTCAGGATTATGTATATTGAAATATGAGTATCTCACTTTACAGGTAGGCTCGTAATAATCTTAATTAAATTCTCTATTTAGTATAGTAAGAATATATAGTATCTATGTTATAGATACTATAATAAATTCACTCGAAAAATATAGGATATGATTTAGAACATACTTTATTTTATATAAAACTTTAAATTATCTCGTTTACTCTTAAGTTTAAGTATACAGATCTTATCAGTAGTTTATTACTATCTACCAATCTATATACTTTATCTAGTTCAAATTATAACTAATAGATCTAATTCATATAACAAATACCTGATTACAACTTTATACTTATTCAATATATTACTATCTTTATTCTTCATAATATATCAATATATAAACAATAAACAATACTATCTACTAACCTATTTATCTGTCGTAATAAATAAGTAAAAACTTTATTTCTCGCTCTTATCGGATTATTTCTATGGATTATAATACTGATATTAATATAAATATTTTATATTACATGTATCATTACTATTGGTGACATCCAATAATAAATATTTAGAAAAAAATATCAAACTCTATAGTTCAAGAAAAAAACTGATCTGTTTTCTTATTTATATACTTCAATTTAACCCCATTGACTTCTACTTACGACGTATTATTCTCTGATCTAATTATTTTTATTAAAAAATATCACAAGTAAACAATGCTTAACTTCTTTTCATTAAAAATACATTAATGACCAAGATTTATTAAAAATTAATTTTAATAAATATAATTTTATTATATCATTTTACAAAAATATAAATCTACTATAAATAATTATAGATATTAAGAAATATCTCCTTAATTAATGAAAAAAATAAATAAAAATTAATCTTAATAGAACAATTAATTCCAAAATTATTTAAATGAATATAAAATGCACTAATATCATGAGTCTTATATTCTGTTATTAAAATAACTAAAATATAAAAATAATTTTAAAGCGTTCATGAATCACTTTGACTTCATTGAATATAAATATTTTATCTAAGTTTACAAACTTAGATAAAATACGAATAATATATAACTTATCCTCTCTCTATATAAACAACAAAACTCTTACATTCATATATAAAAATTAAACATATTTTCTGATTTAAGAATTCTCATTAAATTCTCCTTATATGTTTTATTAAAAAATCATCTAGCACAAAAGTATATTTTTCAAAAAAAATATTATATATCCGTATATTCTTGTTAATAAAAAATTATCGATATCTCATATGATATAAATAATATTGCGACTATTTGCTTATGTAGTTAAAATTTATATAAAAAAACTGATTACATCTAGGCTCAAGCATTCATACGCAGTGTAATTAAAAAATTTTCTAATTTCTGATCAATAGGAGCGTTTATACACATTATTTTTCTGGTATTAGGATGAGTAAAACATAAACTAGAAGCATGTAAAAATAAACGTTTTAACCCCAACGTTCTGGCATATTCGTTAAACAAAGAATTGCCATAAAGATTATCTAAAGCAATAGGATGCCCCACATGTAATGTATGTACACGAATCTGGTGCATTCGTCCCGTAAGAGGACGAGCTTGAATTAAGGTAGCCTGTTTAGAATAATATTCTTTTACTTGAAATAACGTTTGAGACGATTTTCCTTCTTCACATACTTGTACCTCGTTCTGACGTCCTTTTCCAGAATGTTTTGAAAGAGGTGCGCTTACCGTTGTAGTACCTACAGGCCATTGACCTTGTACTAATGCTAAATAATATTTTTTTACCCTCTTTTCACGAAGTTGCTCATGTAAATCACGCAGTGATGAACGTTTTTTTGCTACTAACAGTAAACCTGATGTATATCGATCAAGACGATGAACTAGCTCAAGAAAATATTCATTTGGCCTAGATGCACGTAACGCTTCAATAATACTAAAGCTCAAACCGCTCCCGCCATGCACAGCTATACCTGCTGGTTTGTTAAGTATCACAATATATTCATCTTCATAAATAATAGAATTTTCTATCAACATCGTCTTTACGTGATCTACCTTATCTGAAAGAACTCCTTTTCCCACTTCTTTTAGCCAAGCTCGAGGAACTCGTATAGTATCTCCATTAATTAATTTATATTTTGGTCTAATACGTTTTTTATTCACTCGGACCAATCCCTTCCGTAGAATCCGGTAAATCATACTTTTCGGCATAGATCTTAACTGAGTAAATAAAAAATTATCTACGCGTTGACCTTCTATATCAGATGATATAGTAATAAAAGATACAGGTTGAATTTTATGAACCATATAAAACCATTATGAATAATTTAAGTTAGTTCATATTTAATTATTAATAATAAAACATGAATTAAATTAATTAATATTGATGAAAAATCTTTAACAATAAAAATCCCAGAAATTTGGAGCCATTCAATAATAACTAACTTTTTAAGCTATGCATCTATTTGACAACAGATCTGCGCTCTAAAATTTGCAATCCACATAACCATTTAAACATCTTTTTTCTTGTTAATAAAATAATAACTATCGTTAATAGTACAAATAAAAAAACCAACTATCTCAATACCTGGATAGATTAATAAACTATAGACAAAACTAATATTATAAAAACGGTGATTGTATTATCGTTAATAAATTATCTATAATAGATAATTCAAAAAATTAATCTAGAATCAATACAAAATTATAGGATAAAATTAATTAGTTACTACATTAAATCACATCTCTATTAACATTAAAATTAGTTAGAATCATATATATCTTTTCAATCAAAAGTGTTACTTTTCTATTTTTATACAAATAATCTATTATATTTACTTTCAAATATCTAATTTTCATCTGTTTATATTCAATTTATACTATTAAAAAATAAAAAATTTTTCTTTTCTACTATCTTTATTATACCAAGAAGTAAATTTTAAAGTTTCTTGTTATTTTTCTTTCAATATAAAAGTAACATCACTTGATATATTAATAATACCGTATTTCTATATCTATAGAAAACACATACCTCTACTGATTTAATATTAAACTCTTCGTCTATATAAGATAATCCAATATCATTGGAACTCAACAACAACTATTCTATTCAGAATAGTAAACTCAATATAAATATCAATAAATTAAGTTTTATATATCTTTATAGGTAGGAGTTCAAATAAAATACTATTTATTCCATATGATATAATACTGATAAAATTCTAACTCTTTATCTTATTTTAAAAGAAATTTCAATATTTATCTTAATAATCTATATAAATATCTTCCTGTGCATTTATCATTATAAATGATAATAACTGTTGATCTACATAATCAATATTTAAGTATATATTATGTTTCAATAGCTCCTCTAAGTTTTTTCATAGCATTCTTTTCAATCTGACGAACCCGTTCAGCAGAAACACCATACTGATTAGCTAAGTCCTGTAGAGTCGTTTTATTATTATCGTCTAACCATCGAGAACAAATAATATGTTGACTCCGATTGTCTAATCCCTTTATTGCTAAACCAAGTTTATCAGCGGCATAATCACCCCAGTTATCTTCCTCAATACCATTAGCAAAATCAGAGGACCTGTCCTGTAAATAACCAATAGGAGCCACTAATCCGGTCTCTATTTCATCATCTGGTCGTGGATCAAAAGTTAAGTCTTGTGCAGCCATTCGGGATTCCATTTCACGAACATCTTTACTGCTTACGCCCAATTCTCTTGCAACCATTTCCACTTCATCTTGATTAAACCAGCCCAATCGTTTTTTAGTCTTACGCAAGTTAAAAAACAACTTACGTTGAGCTTTAGTAGTAGCAACCTTAACAATACGCCAATTACGTAATACGTATTCATGAATTTCTGCTTTAATCCAGTGAACTGCAAAAGAAACTAATCGCACTCCCATTCCTGGATTAAAACGACGCACAGCTTTCATTAGACCAATATTGCCTTCCTGAATTAAATCTGCTTTCGGAAGACCATAGCCAGCATAGTTACATGCTATATGAACGACAAAACGTAGATGAGATAAAATCAAGGTTTTAGCTGAAACCAAATCACCATTATAATGCAATCGTTCAGATAACACTTTTTCTTCTTCTGCTGTCAGCATTGGCCAAGCATTAGTTGATCTAATATATGCATCCAAGTTACCCAAAGGAGAAATAGCGAAAGTTTGTATTTCTTTAGTCATTCAAACCCTCTCCGTATTTTATACAATAAAAAATCACTCGATAGATACCGCGTTTGTGATTTTCTCTCAATCAAAAGAATTATGTATTCTCTACTGCATATTATAGAATTCTTACCAAGTCTCTCTTGGAGAAAACGCTACCTAAATATATCGAGCATATCTCCATTATAGATCAACCATTAATATAACTATACTATAAAATAAAAAATAAAAAATAATCTATATTATCTGTATCAGAATAACTAATCTTTTATTTTGTACCTTAATTGAAATATGAATCTATCTACATAATATTAAATTAATACTTATATTTTATTTTTATCGCGACTATGTAACCCACGCTTCTCCAACTCACGAGAAATAATGTGTTGTTGTAACAATGTAACCAAATTACTGACAATATAGTATAAAACCAAACCAGAAGGAAAATATAAAAAAAAGAGTGTAAATATAGCCGGCATGAAAGTAATAATATTTTTCTGCATCTGATCTGTTACAGTAGTCGGTGACATTTTCTGAATACAGAACATAGTAATTCCCATTAAGATCGGAAGTATATAATAAGGGTCTTGTGCAGATAAATCCTTAATCCATAAATAAAATGACGCATGACGAAGCTCAACCGAAGCCATCAGCATATAATAAAGACCTAAAAAAATAGGCATCTGAATAAACAATGGCAAACATCCACCTAACGGATTTACTCGCTCTATTTTATAGAGCTCGATCATTTCTTGACTTAAACGCTGCTTATTATTACCACAACGTTCTCGCATTGCCTGAATTTTCGGTTGCAAAATACGCATTTTTGCCATAGAAGTATACTGAGCTTTAGTCAAAGGATACGTAATACCACGTACAATAAAAGTAATAGCAACAATTGAAAAACCCCAATTATGAATAAAACTATTTATAAACTTTAAAAGTTTAAAAAGTGGTTGTGAAATAAACCATAACCAACCATAGTCAACTGTCAGATCCAAATATGCAGCAGTCTTTGCCATACTTTCCTGAATTTCTGGACCCACCCATAAGGTCGAAACTAAAGTCCTGGTTCCACCTGGATAAATAGTTACAGGTCCAGATTTATAACCAATAGCTGCTATGCCATTACCTAGGTTACTAGTATATAAAGTATTATTTCCGACAATCTGTGGAATCCAAGTTACAGCAAAATATTGTTGAAGCATGGATACCCAACCATTAATAGTAGTTATATTAAGATTTTTATTATCTTTAATCTTGTCAAATGAATATTTCTCATACTTTGATTGTAAACTAGAATAAGCTGCGCCTCGAAAGGTCTGTAAAGCAAAATTTTTGCTTGTATTATCACGATCCTTTGGTAAATCGATGCTTTGTTTTATTTGTCCAAACATGGATAACTCTAAAGAGTTTTCGGTCGGATTACTTATATAATACTCAATTCTTATTGCATAATCACCACGATGCAAGATGAATGTTTTAGTGTATGTCACATTATTATCTGTTGTAAAGGTTAACGGCACCCGAAGCTCATCCTGATCATCACCTATCTTAAAATAATGACCTGCACTAATATAGAGAGGTCGAGATCCATTACTGAGACTATCTGGTCCATTGCGACCAATTAATCCGCTTTGTGCCTGATATATGAAATCTGGTCTAGATTCTAAAAGCAAAAAAGGAGATTTTGATCCTAATTTATCCGGATAAGATAGTAATGCCGCCTGATTAATATCCCCTCCACGTGTATTAATTTTTAATGATAGAACATCAGTTTGAATAGTAATAACCGGATCCAGCCCGATACCAAAGATATGCTCATCTGGGTGAGAATCTACTTGTTGATTAACGCTAGATAGCGGACTAGATTCCCATTCCTTTAAGGAATGGTTGCTTTCCCATATTTGCCAAATGATAAATAATATAAATAAAAAAGCGATAAAAAAAAGATTACGCTGAAAATACATTATTAATATTCTCTAGTATCGATGCTTTGGTGGAGGTACTGAATCGTTGTGATCAATATTATAAGGATGACATTTTAATATCCGCTTTATTGCTAACCAACTCCCCTTGATCACTCCAAACCTTCGTAAAACCTCAATAGTATATTGAGAGCAAGTTGGATCAAATCGACAACGTGGTCCAATATATGGACTAATTATAGACTGATATAATCGTATTAAGAAAATCAGTATTTTTGATGCAAACGATAATGATGATGCCATAATCTCTCCAAGATCCCAGTTAACACATCATTGTCAACCTTGCTGACACCAATTTTAGCTATAACTATAAAATCCATATCCGCTAATTGGTATTGATTTTTACGAAAACTATCTCTAATTAATCTCTTAACACGGTTACGCTCATGGGCATATTTTATATTCTTCTTAGAAATAGTTAATCCAATTCTTGGGTGACTTCGCTCATTAAAGCGACTAAGAATAGTGATATATTTCGTGCTTACCCTCTTTGGATGTTCAAAGACAAACTTAAAATGCCTAGTAGTTAATAACCTTAACTCTCTTGATAATCCAAATTGAATCATAGGATAGTTAGCGCACAGAATTCACAATAGCAAGACGTGATCGCCCTTTAGCCCGTCGACGAGATAAAATATCACGACCATTTTTATTTTCCATCCGAACACGGAAACCATGTGTACGATTTCTTTTTAATATAGATGGTTGAAAAGTGCGTTTCATTCTAATTTCCGCCTAAAATAATATGGAATGGAGATTACATCCTTAAAAAAAATAAAAATAATAGTATATCACTTTCTATATTCAATATATTTTAATTAAAATCTGCCCCAGAGTCAATCCACTTAAAATATTACATAAAGTAAATTACTCCTCATGGCTAATTCATCTATTAGTTAAGATAAAAAATTATAAGACAATGAATGATATTTAATACCAATCAACCTCCTTTATCTAAAAAATCTAGATAAAATCGCATTTAACATTTAACTATAGTATATAATATATATTATACCTATCTTATCTTCTGTAATTTTACATTGATACAAGCATAAAATATTTCTTATAGCTCTTCATGACATACATCTCTAATGTTTAAATTAATTTCTTCTATTTAAGAAGATCATTAGAATTATCTCTACCAAAATACCAAACTTAATTAAAATAAATAATTTCTTTTAAAATACTAATTTTAAAACCAACTACAACGTCTTCTCTAATTCCTTTCTTCAATTTAATCACTCTATTATACAATAGAAAATCACTTTTACATCAGTTCTCTTACACGTCTTTAAAAATTTGTTATCAGAAAAATATTAAAAATTATCAATTTCTTTCTGAAGCAAGAAGATAGAAATTAACAAGCATAGCTATATAATCAAATAGAAATATTAAATACTTATGCAGCTCTAAGTCTCTAAAAACTCTTCAATGGCTCTAGCCACACCATCTTCTTGATTACTATTAGTTACAAATTTTGCTGCCTCTTTAACCACGTCAATGCTATTTCCCATTGCAACACTAGTTCCTGCATACTCTAACATAGCAAGATCGTTTTCCTGATCACCAATAGCCATTACTTCTTTCCTATTCAACCCCATCTTTTTGGCTAAAAAAGACAAGCTAAATCCTTTATTTACTCGTTTATTTAGGATCTCAAGATAACAAGGTGCACTTTTCATTATATTAAATTGTTTAAATACTTCTATAGGTAAGCTGGCAACTGCAGAATCTAAACATTCTGAGGAATCAATCATCATTAACTTAGGAAACATTAAATTAGAATCCATGTCACTAACATCACAATACCGAAGAGGGATACCAGTCATCCAGGCTTCACGAACAGTATATTTACTAATATCCTTATTAGATGTAAACATCTCTTTTTTACTAAATGCTTGAAAGTGAACATTCAAGACACGAGATAAATATTCACAGTAAAGATAATCATCAAAAGTCAATAAGACTTCCAATAGAGACTCTCCATTAACTACATTCTGTACTAAGGCACCGTTATTAGTGATACAGTACTGGTCATCTCTGTTTAATTCTAACTCTTTTAGATAACGTTGTATGCCAATAAACGGACGACCAGTAGCTAAAATTATAGCCACTCCTCTCTGGTTCACTGTGCGTACAGCCTGTTGTACTCGTAATGTGATCTCACGTTTTTGGTTTAAAAGGGTACCATCTATATCAATTGCAATTAACCTAATCGCCATACTATCCTCAAAATACTATAATATTTCTGAATGTTATACACTGTAAACATAACCAGTATTGATGAAACCAGATTCAGAATAACAATATCATTACCGATCTCCACCATTTATACAATCTATAATAATTAACATCCTTTTCTGATATATTTTATTCTTAATATTTCCATCTAACCATAAAGACTACAACTCAATCAACTATCTAAGTAAACCAAAAACCCTGGTTCACCTATTCGACTTAAATATCAAGATTTGATACCTTCAAAGCATTTTCTTCAATAAACGCACGGCGTGGTTCTACTATATCACCCATTAAAGTAGTGAAGATCTGATCCGTTGCAACCACATCATTAATAGTGATTAATGACATTCTACGACTCTCTGGGTTCATTGTTGTTTCCCATAATTGTTCTGGATTCATTTCTCCTAAACCCTTATATCTTTGGACCATAAGACCACGACGTGATTCTGCTTCTAACCAATTGACAGCCTGCTCAAAACTAGAAACAGATTGATAACGTTCACCACGTTTAATGTATGAATCCTTGTTTAGTAAATCACGAACCTGTTCGCCGAAAAAACAAATCCTATGATACTCATCACTACAAATAAATTTCTGATCTAAAAAATAATCTATATTAATACCATGTATGCGTCCACGTACAATAGGTATAAAAAGATTCAATTTATGATCTTCAAATATGATACCTTGATATTTACTTCCATCTTGATCATGAAGATTCAGATCCTCCACTAAAGGATCCAACCAATTCTTCACTACTTCTTGTTCTGTTAAATTATGCAAGGCAGGATGGTAAATAAGCGCATTAAGAATCGAAAAAGGATAAACATACTCCAATTTTTCTATCACTCTTCGTGTCTGATAGAAAGCAAGGACTAAATTTTCTAATTTTTTCCCACTTAATGACGCGCCTCTTCTGCCAATATAAAGAGTGGCAGAATCAAGAGCCATGGTCATTTGATACCACTCCATCTCCTCATCATCCTTAATATATTTCTCAGTTTTACCTCGCTTAACTTTATACAGAGGGGGTTGTGCTATATAAAGATGCCCACGCTCAATAATTTCTGGCATGTGTCGATAAAAAAAAGTCAATAAAAGTGTACGAATGTGTGCTCCATCTATATCAGCATCAGTCATAATAATAATATTATGATATCGTAACTTATCTGGGTTATATTCATCCCTGCCAATCCCGCACCCCAAAGCAGTAATTAAAGTTGCAACCTCTTGAGAAGCTAACATCTTGTGGAAACGAGCTTTTTCGACATTAAGAATCTTACCCTTTAATGGAAGAATAGCTTGAGTCTTACGATTACGTCCTTGCTTGGCGGAGCCTCCAGCTGAATCACCCTCTACTAAATAAAGTTCAGATAAAGCCGGATTCCGTTCTTGGCAATCCGCTAATTTACCAGGCAAGCTAGCCAAATCTAACATGCCCTTGCGACGAGTTATTTCACGTACTCGCCGAGCTGCTTCACGCGCTCGTGCGGCATCAATAATTTTTCCAACTATGATTTTAGCATCAGATGGATGCTCTAAAAGATAAGAAGAGAATAGTTCATGCATTTGTTGCTCAACTACTACTTTTACTTCAGAAGAAACCAGTTTATCTTTTGTTTGTGATGAAAATTTTGGATCTGGTGCTTGAATAGATACCACTGCAATTAGACCTTCTCGAGCATCATCTCCTGTAGTATTAACTTTAGATTTCTTTGTGTATCCTTCTTTTTCCATATACAAATTAATCGTGCGAGTCATAGCGGTACGAAATCCAGAAAGATGCGTCCCTCCTTCACGCTGTGGAATGTTATTAGTAAAACAATAAATACTTTCCTGAAAACCGCTATTCCACTGCAAGGCTATTTCTACACCAATATTATTTTTCTTAGTAGAAAAATAAAATATATTAGGATGAATTGGAGTTTTATTCTGATTAAGATGTTGAACAAATGCTTGAATACCCCCTGTATAATGATAATGATTCTGTTTCCCATCACGAAGGTCTTCTAATTTAATCACCACTCCAGAATTAAGAAATGACAATTCTTGTAATCGTCTTTCTAAAATTTTGTATTCAATATTCAGTATATTAGTAAATGTTTCGTGACTGGGCCAAAAACGGACACACGTTCCTGTTAATTCTGAATCTCCTATAATATCTAACGGAGCTTGCGGGGCACCATTTAGGTAAACCTGATAATAGATCTTGCCTTCGCGCCAAATTGTTAACTCTAATTTCTTAGATAAAGCATTGACTACAGAAATACCTACACCATGCAAACCACCAGAAACTTTATAAGAATTATCATCAAATTTTCCACCAGCATGAAGAATAGTCATAATTACTTCAGCAGCAGAAATACCTTCTTCCTCATGCAATCCAGTAGGAATACCTCGTCCATTATCTTGTACCGATACAGAATAGTCAGGATAAATAGTTACAATAATACTTGAGCAATAGCCGGCAAGAACTTCATCAATAGCATTATCTACAACCTCAAATACCATATGATGAAGGCCAGTACCGTCATCTGTATCACCAATATACATGCCAGGGCGTTTTCGTACTGCATCTAACCCCTTTAAAACTCTAATACTAGAGGAATTATAAATATTCGACATCAAATTTTCTCACATTTTTATCTTTCGGTGAAATCACCATTTCGCCCCTTTCACCTTAAATGGTATTTATAAAATAGTACAATCAATATATTATAATCGCATTGGCATAATCACATAGCTAGCAGATGGACTAGTCATATCTTCAATTTGAATACTAGAAATAGAATCAGTTAGAAGAATGCGCACGTTCTGACATTTTAAAGCATTTAAAGCATCTAAAACATAACTAACATTTAAACCTATTTCAAAATCACTACCACTATATAGAGCATCTAATATCTCTTCTGCTTCTTCCTCTTCAGGGTTATTAGCTGTAATCTTTATGTTATTTAAACTAATATACAACCGAACTGCACGAACTTTCTCATTAGACAGAACTGCTACTCTGGACAAAGATTGTTTAAGTAAATTACAATCAGCACGCAAAATTTTATCAGGATTATTTGGCAATACGCGCCTGTAATCCGGAAAGCGACCATCAACTAGCTTAGAAGTAAAAATAAAATTACCAGAATGTACACGAATATTATTTCTACCCATTTGTACATGAAGAAGACCTTTTCGACCATCTAAAAGACGAGCTAATTCTATCACACCTTTACGTGGAACAATCACTGAGTAATTAGGCAATATCTTCTCTACTGACATAGAGCATATTGCCAATCGATGCCCATCAGTAGATACTGTACGCAAAATTTCACCTGAAGTTTCAAATAACATACCGTTTAAATAATAACGAACGTCTTGATGTGCCATAGAAAACTGCGTTGCATCAATCAAGCGTTTTATAACAACTTGTGGCACTGAGAATTCAACCTCACTCTTCCAATCTTCTAAATTTGGAAAAGAACTGGATGGAAGAGTCAAGAGAGAAAAACGACTACGTCCAGATTGTACCAAGATTCTTGTATCTTCCAACATAACTGTAATTTCAACATTCTCTGGAAGGTTTCGACAAATATCAAAAAACTTACGACCCGGAATAGTAATCGCTCCCATATGATACTCTCTTTTCAATGGAAGACACACCATCATTTCCATTTCTAAATCAGTACCAGTAAGAATTAAGTTGCCTTCTTTAACCTCTAATAATAAATTACTAAGAATAGGTAACGCAGGGCGCGCTGCTAGTGGACTAATTACTTGTTGTAAAGGTTTGAGTAGCAACTCTCGTTCAATAATGAATTTCATAATTAAGATAACTATTTTCTAAATCAAGAGGACAAGGTTTTAATTAAATTTGAAAAATCTTCTTGAATATCTAAACTCTCTTCATTTAATTTCTCTATTTTCCGACAAGCATGGAGAACAGTCGTGTGATCACGACCTCCAAAAGCATTACCGATTTCTGGTAAACTGTGATTTGTTAGCTCTTTAGCCATAGCCATTGCCATCTGACGAGGTCGAGCTACCGAGCGCGACCGACGTTTTGACAACAAATCAGCCACTTGAATTTGATAATATCGAGCTACCGTCTTTTGAATAGTATCAATAGTAACTAACTTATCTTGTAGGGCTAGCAAATCACGCAGAGCTTCGCGAACAAAATCAATAGTTATTGCACGTCGTGTAAATATAGAGTTAGCAATTACTCGATTCAGTGCTCCTTCTAGTTCTCGCACATTAGACCGTAATTTTTTAGCAATAAAATATGCAACTTCTCCTGGCAAACAAATATTATTTTCATTAGCTTTCTTCATTAAAATTGCTATACGCATGTCAAGTTCTGGTGGATCAATAGCCACCGTTAAACCCCATCCAAAACGTGATTTTAAACGATCTTCTACTCCATTAATTTCTTTTGGATAACGATCAGAAGTTAAAATTACCTGTTGGTTACCTTCAAGAAGTGAATTGAACGTATGAAAAAATTCTTCTTGAGATCGCTCTTTATTAGCAAAGAATTGAATATCATCAATTAATAGAGCCTTTACTGAACGATAATAACACTTGAAAGATTCAATTTCATTATTTTGTAGAGCCTTAACCATATCCTGAACAAAACGTTCAGAGTGCATATATACTACTTTGGAATTAGACTTATTAGCAAGAATACTGTTCCCTACCGCATGCAAGAGATGTGTTTTACCAAGACCCGTTCCACCATAAACAAACAAAGGATTGTATAATCCACCAGGATTAGAAGCAACCTGATGAGCTGCTGCACACGCTAATTGATTAGATTTACCCTCAACAAAATTATCAAAATTATTCTTAACATTTAAATTAGAACGATTAACAACATAAGATAACGCAGTAGTACCATTCCAATGCGTTGGACTTGGTATGAAAAGATTACCCGTTGTACCCGTTATCGTCTTTCTATTAGTAATAGTAGATTGTCTTATAGCACGAGAGATAGATTTTCTTCCTACTTCAAATCGCAAAAAAGGAACATTTACACCACCAAAATTATTAAGAAGAGCATTTATATTAGATAAATACTTATCTCTAACCCAATCGAGTACAAAACGATTTGGTGCATATAAAGCTAATGTATTATCATTTAGCTCAGCTTGCAAGGGTCGTATCCACATGCTGAACTCGGTGGCAGGCAACTCATCCTGCAAAGAGGTAAGACACTGCTTCCAAAGTATAAGTGACACGGCGAGCCCCATTGAGAAATTCCAAAAAAATACAAAAACTGAAATGAAAATTCATTATAATTTGTGCATTTCAAAGAAAGAAAAATTAAAATTCTTATCCGATTCTTCTTATTTCTAACATCTGTGAAATTTTAAAAAAAGAAACTCTTTCTTTAACTCTTTACAGAGAAAATATTAACGCAAAATACAACAGAGATCTTAAGTTTATCAAAAAAATAATCTTATATGTTAATAACTGAAAGAATATGAATTAGTTTAACTTGTACAATCATATAAAAAAATTCTATGGTTAATAACCAATTCCAAAATCACTTAAGAAATAGAATTATAAATACCGTCTGATCTATTTAAAACCCATTCTAGTGCAATAATTTTAAAAAATTAATTCTCGACATCTAGAAATGATATTAATAAATGCACTGTTGTACATAATAAGTTTCATAATCAAATTTCATGTTTTACTTTTAATGGTGAATAATCTTTAAAATAATTGATTTCCTTATATCTATATACTAATAAATTGAATATTTAATATAATATAATCTCTTAAAAATCATACTTAATCTCAGAGATATCATTATTTCATTTACTGAAACAGGAATACCTATGCCTCGTCCTATTATAGCTACGATCAATCAAAATGCATTAAAACACAATCTATCTATAGCTCGTAATTTGGCTCCTACTTCGCATATTTGGGCAGTGGTGAAAGCCAATGCATATGGACACGGTATTAAAAATGTGTGGAAAAGTCTAATCAAAGCAGATGGTTTTGCCTTGCTTAACCTAGATGAGGCCATTTTTCTTCGTGACCACGGATGGGATAAACCCATCCTACTATTAGAAGGTTTCTTTGACTCAGATGATATAAAAATTATTAATCACTATTCCTTAACAACTGCCATACATAGTCATTGGCAGATTCAAGCACTAAAAAAAGCTAAACTATTATCTCCGGTAAATGTTTATCTTAAAATAAACTGCGGTATGAATCGTCTTGGTTTTCAACCAAATGAGATCAATAAGATCTGGCATCAACTACGGTCATACAACAATATTGGCGAACTAACCCTTATGTCACATTTCCCTGAAGCAGAAAACCCACAAGGAGTTACCGAGCCAATGAAGAAAATCAAACAAGCAACTATCGGATTAAAATGCCCGCATTCACTGGCTAACTCTGCTGCTACGCTGTGGCATCCAAATACGCATTTTGACTGGATTCGTCCTGGAATTATGCTATATGGCGCTTCACCAAGTAGCGACTCGAAGCGTATTGTTCATAGTGGCTTAAAACCAGTTATGACACTGACAAGCAAAGTAATTGCCATACAAGAAATTCCAGAAGGAGCTAGCGTAGGTTATAGCCATAACTATTGTGCACCATACAAACAACGCATCGGAATAGTTGCATGCGGATATGCTGATGGCTATCCACGTCATGCTCCATCTGGAACACCTATTAAGGTAAATAACGAGATTACACAAACCATCGGATCAGTAGCAATGGACATGCTTGCTATTGATTTAACTAACCATCCTAACACTGGTCTTGATAGCACCGTAGAGCTATGGGGAGAAAATATAAAAATAGATGACATTGCACTAATAGCAAAGACCGTAGGATACGAGATTATGTGCTCACTATCCCAACGAGTACCAGTAAAACTATACTAGACTTTTGTGCTATTATATCATAATTTTCACTTATTAAAACCATCATGTAGAATACATGATATTAAAATCATCTCTCATACAATTTCTTCATAATTGTGATATTGGTTTTAAAAAAATAATAACTAGAATCCTTTTCTATAATTTATGAATAAATCTAACTAAGAAAATCGCTATTAATTATTAAAAATCATATGAAATAGTAAAAGATATTCTACTAATATAACTTGCTGTTATAGTTATGGATGTATTATAGAACCTTGATCTAATACATTCCAATCTTTTCAAAAATAATTCGTTTTATGTTTATAATGAATTATACAAAATATGTATAACCAACAATCATTATTGTATATAATTGCAAATTAATAATTAACTTTAATAAATAGTATTAAATCTTCTAATATAGAAACTAAGACCAATAAAAATTAAAATATAACATCGATCATTCAACTAAATACACATACATGTCTTAATCTTAAGAAAAGATGCATTATCTATTTTAAAAAAATTATAATATTATTCTCTCTTAATTTATTTACTCCATTAAAAGTTATATGATGTATGAAAAATACAATCTACCCCATCCTCTAAAGATACAATCTTTCTTCTGAATCTAAAATGGCTATCTTGTAAGAACAAATAAACCTAGTTAATATACTCTCTCATCTAGTATAAGAATATATTATAGAATATAATTTGCTACCTATGAACATATATTACTGAGAACTAAATAAATATTTATATTAATTTCTTATGGTTAAGAAATTAGATTATTGTAGTGATGGTACATAAATCTATATATTTATAATCTAATAAAAGATGTCCTTTAACATGAAGCATAAATAAAAATAGTTGAATTATCAACAAATAAAATGATATAAAAGCCCCTTTCTATCAAAAATATAAAAATTGAATATACAATAAATTTAATAAAATACATAGTCTATATATTGAGACACAGAATATAGTTAAAAAAATTTCATTTAATTAAATTAAGTTCATTAGATAGATAGGACGCAATAAACAATACAAAAAAAATACTTGCCTTTATCTGTCATAAAAAAATTATTAAATATTAGTTACTAATATCAAAATAGCTGTATTTGTATCACATGCTCTTGTCATTTTCTTCACAAATCTTTAAAGTGTTTTGCATTAAAATAGCAACCGTCATGGGACCAACTCCTCCCGGAACTGGAGTAATCCATGCCGCCACCTTCGAAGCCTCATCAAAAGCAACATCACCAACTATATTACCGTTTTTTAAACGATTAATACCAACATCAATAACAATAGCCCCTGATTTAATCCATTCACCGGAAATAAAATAAGGTTTACCGACTGCTACGATAAGAAGATCAGCGTCTTTTACATAACGAGATAAGTTTTTTGTAAATCGATGTGTAACAGTAGTAGTACAGCCAGCAAGTAAAAGCTCCATACTCATTGGTCGTCCAACAATATTGGAAGCGCCAACAACTACAGCATGCAAGCTACAAATCTCAATATTATAATGACCTAACAAGGTGATAACACCTAATGGTGTGCAAGGCCTCAATATCGCTGGGGAGCGAGTACATAAACGACCTACATTATAAGGATGAAAACCATCTACATCCTTTAGAGGAGAAATTGCCTGTATAACATGCAATACGTTAATAGAAGGAGGTAATGGTAATTGCACTAAAATTCCATCCACATCTTCATTATCATTTAACTTTTTAATTAAATTTAATAATTTTCTTTCACTAATACTAATAGGCAAAAAATATGAATGGAAGAGAACACCGACTTCTGAACAAGCATGACATTTTCTCGTAATATAAATCTTCGAAATAGGATCTGAACCTACCAAAACGACAGCAAGAGAAGGCGCCCGTTTTCCAGATTGAATCCGTTGATGAACACGCTCTGCAACCTCTTGGAGAGTTTGTTTTGCAATCATTTTACCATCAAGAATTTTTGCAAACATCGAAAAACAATTCCTTTATATTATTTAAGTTTTAAAAACCTTAAGTAAAAGAAAATACTAAAAATCAGAACCTTTTCGGTTAGTTTATAATATTATAGATAGTAGAACTATAAACGATTATTTAGTCACATCTTCCGAAATGCTACTTACAACTTGATAGTATGTAATATACTTCTAGAATCATCATTATCACTATATTAACTGATATCAATTTGTACTGGAAATCAACAGAGAATATAGCTATATCTAGTTATAAACTTTTGTTTTATAAATATTTATTGTCATATCTAACCTTTCTTATTAGAAAGTTAATATATAACATAGAGGATTTATATTAAAAATAAAATTTATAACATACCATCTAATAGTTCTATAAATATATATACATTGTCTTTATTTTTCTAAAACACTCTTACTATAATTTACTGATCTTCTTCAAAGTTTTAATAATAGAATTATTGATTCACTTTATTCCAGTCTAACCTACAGTTTTACTACAAACTTATTCTTATATATTATTATCAATAATCTAATAAATTCATCTAATCACATAATATTTAATAACTCTTATATTAATTCATCTTACACTATAATCTTCTATTATTATTAATAGCCATATAAATCTTATTTATAATTCTGACTAAAAGTACTAATATAATTAATGTCATTCTAGAACCTTTAATTTTTTTCTATATTACTATAGAGATAATATGTAAATTTCTTAACCAAAACTAATAATCTCACTTAATATAATACAAGCATATTATTACTAACTACACACCATGAATCAAAATAGATATAATAAAAAATATTTCTTTAGAGTTAACAATCTTAAATATAATTTATCTTGTAATCATTTGTTACCACATCTATAGATATAAGAAGAAAAACATTATAGATAGATCATACTTTCACTCTTAGCAGAACCATTAAATCAATATGTTTAAATCACTAACTAATGATTATTCTTTAATTTTTTATAATTCTTAAAAGAAGAGTGTCAATTTTTTATCTTGTCTATTAAAAATAAAAATATAAACGATAACTAGTCCAATATAACTTTAATCATAATTAAAGAATATCAATATATTGCTGTGTATATATTTCTATAAGATCATGTCTTAATCTAATCAATGTATCCTATTTTGTCTTTCAAGAAGTAACATACTTAGTTGATTATTGTATAAAAAATAATCCGCACCCAATACCTGAGACTCATTCTTTTCTAAAAAAGAATGACGAAACCACTAATAATAACATTATATCGTCGATATCTTCTTGTAAATCTCTAAAAAATTATTCCAAACATGCTATCGTTTTATTTTTTTATATCTCTCATCTCTTCTTACATATCTTTATTATCTTAAACATAATCCATATGTTAGTATAACATACTATAACAAAATCCTAAATATATATCATAGGGCACACTATTAATCACTTATATTTCTTGTATAACAAAACCTAGATACATCGTATATAATTGTCAGTATTGAATTTTATTATTTTATTAGATCAATTTTAGTAATTTGATAACAATAAATATTATTAAATACTAACAATATACATAAAAAATAAAATACTTATCATTTTTTATGATAAAATATCTTATATAAATTAATTATATTACCTGTTCTAATTATCTAAACTTACTTACTCTTCTAGTTTATCACTGATATATTTCATGAATAAAATTCAATAAATGTATATAAGTATTTAAAACCTAGTTAGTCTAAAATGACTATAAAATGAAAATATTGATACCTGATCAATAAATTAAGATAATAATTAACAATAAACACTATTCATAAAACTTCAATACTTATGACTTTCCAATTAATTAATGTAACAAAATATTCTACTAACTCCCAAAAAAAATAAAAATCACTAGATAACTAAAATTAGTATAATAGATGGAAATTAAACATCAAAATATATTAATCTAGATATTATCAGAGTAAATGCTTGACTAAATAAAATTTAATCGTTTAGAATCTTAAAGTAATTATGCGCCCTTAGCTTAGCTGGATAGAGCACCGGCCTTCTAAGCCGTAGGTCACAGGTTCGAATCCTGTAGGGCGCGCCACTTAGTCTCTTCAGAATAAAATATAGATCATCTATATCAGATTATACCTTATATCTATAAAAAATATAAAAAATACAGATAAAAATATACTTTTATTATTATATTGATATATCTCTTATATATGACTTCATAAATATAAAACCAAGTTCCTTACAAAGGAAGGTCTTTTCACAAATAAACAGAACGTTCTCAATAAATTTTTTGTTATAATGTTAGAATTCTATTCTAACGCAGTAAAATCATTAAATTTGTAATCTACTCTATTCTCCATATAATTCTTATACGAATATAAGCCTGTATTATAGATATACAGCCATGCAGCTGTATAGCTATATATACTATATATACTATATATAGTAGATATACTAGATATACTAGATATACTAGATATACTAGATATACTAGATATACTAGATATACTAGATATACTAGATATACTAGATATACTAGATATACTAGATATACTAGATATACTATCAAAAACCATAATGCAATACTATAATATATTTTAACAAAAAATAAAAAAACCTTAGGTCTACAGATTCCATTTATTCTATTATCATAAACTCTAAGTTTATCGTTATAAATATCAAAATCTAATAATCTTATTTATTTAGATAAATAATAAATTTAATTAGATTAAAAATTCAGATATACCTTGAATATTTAAAATAATTTCACATTTTACAAATAAAATCAATATTGATTTTATACATGCTTCCTATGCTATAAATATAAGTAATCTATAATTATCTTTGATCAAGTAAAACTCAATGTACCTAAAAAAATACACTTACTATTGTAAATAAAATATCTTAATTTCAAGATATGATAGAATCAAAATTCTTCTAAATCCCAGAACAACAGATAGCATTTCTATATAAAAAAATTCGTCAATCCTAATATTAATAAAAACTAATTACAAAATAATAACTAATTCAACAGTAACTAAATGACTAATGAATTTCCAAAAGAATCAATCTTTAATTCCATCTAGCTCTAACAAACTTTACATATCAATAAAATATGCCACTTACTTCTTATAATGTTTCTTGTCTAAGAACATATTCACCCGAATAATTGAAAATCTCGATAAAATATATAACAACACTACTACCTAAATAAAAATCAAATTAATTATATCATTTTACCTATGAAAGAACTAGAGTATTGTAACTCTAATACGGTACAAGAAAAATATAGTTAACCAATCAATTACTTTCTAAAATGCTTTCTATTCAATAGAATATCAATCAACTAAAAAATTAAATAATATACCTTAAGATAAAACCAAAAACTGAAATATAAAATTATAAATACCTCTCCACGTCATTCATTTAAAGAAAATATAATGAGATATCAAGTTTATCAAGGTCACTGTATACGTAAGCGATTTGGACAATACTTTCTAAAAAATCAATATTATATCAATGAAATTATACATGCAATTAACCCACAATATGATGATCTATTACTTGAAATAGGACCTGGTCTTGGTGCGCTTACTCATAAGATAGAAAAAAAAGTCACCAAATTAGTAGTAGTTGAAATCGATAGGGATCTAGCATTATATCTAAAAAATCATCCAATTCTTGGACCAAAATTGATTGTATTTCAACAAGATATTCTTACTTTTGATTTCAAAAATTTTTCAAAAAAAGAAGGACAATTGCTTCGCGTATTTGGTAATATACCCTATAGTATCTCTACACCATTACTTTTTTCACTATTTACTCAGGTCAGCGTTTTTCAAGATATACATCTTATGCTACAAAAAGAAGTGGCGAACCGCCTTATAGCCAAACCAGGAAATAAAAACTATGGTCGACTTTCAGTTATGGCACAATATTACTGTCATATAACTCCAATTATAACAATTCCATCAATAGCTTTTATTCCCTCTCCAAAAATAGAATCTACCATGGTGCGTTTTCTCCCCAGAGAAAAAAGATGTCACTCAACATTCAATACACAAGCGCTATATCATATTACTACCGCGGCTTTTGGTCAGCGTCGAAAAACATTAAGAAATAGCCTGTGCAGATTTTTCTCTGATGAATCCTTGTTGTCAATAAATATTTCACCGACATTACGAGCAGAAGATGTCACTATAACACAGTATTGCCAGCTAACTAATTTATGGGTATCACACTAAATAGTGTATTAAAGGTATATTAACTACATATATTCATGGTATGAAATGTTAAAATATAGAAACGTAATAGAATCTTTAATATTCAGAGCACTTTCCTTTCTCAATAAAAAAAGAACATCAATGTGAAAACTTAAAATATTTTAATGATATTAATATATTTAAATAAATATGATTTGATCATAATTATATTATAACTATTTTTGATTAAAATTCTACTAAATTGTATATTCAAGACATTTAATAATAATTAAAATTGTATTAAACTTAATTTTTATCATAAAACATATTATTTCAACTTTATTACAATAAATAAAATAACACATTTAATATGATTGCCATCAACCTTGTACTTCTATCATTATTTAAAAATCTAAATCTAACTGAGGTGAAATATCGAAAAATCACTGTCTATTCAACACGGTTTTACTTGAACCCATAAATCCAAATAGACAGTCACTTTAAAGAATGACTCCAGATCTTTGCGCGCCGCAATTCCAATAGTTTTAATCTTACTTCCTCCATTTCCAATTACTATATTTTTTTGACTGTTATGACGAACTAATAACATAGAAGAAATATTCAGATAACCATTTTTCTCTAAAGAAAATTTATTAATCTTAACTATAATGATTGAAGGTAACTCAGCACCAAGAAAGCGTATCAGTTTCTCACGAATAATTTCCGAACACATAAAGATTTGAGATCTATTTGTGATAGATTTTTCTGGGAAATAATACTGTGATTTTGGAAGATGTTCTTGCACTATACTGGAGACAATGTTAATATTAATAGATTTTTTAGCAGAAATAGGCACTATCTCTACAAAATTTCTCTTCTGGACCAGGTAGTGTAAATATGGTAACAAAGTGTGTTTATCAGAAATTCTATCCACTTTGTTGATTACTAATAACACAGATTCTTGTTCTTTTAATCTACTCATAACCATTTGATCAGCAGAAGTCCAACGAGTCCCTTCTATTAAAAAAATAACTAAAGATACACCATCTAAAGCTCTAATGACAGTACGATTTATAGCGCAATCAACAATTTGATTCTCTTTAAAATAAAATCCAGGTGTATCAATATAAATAGACTGATATGATCCTTCAGTATGTATACCACAAATACGATAACGAGTAGTATGAGGTTTAGATGATGTAATAGACACTTTATTACGGACAAGCCGATTTAACAATGTAGATTTACCGACATTTGGACGACCTACAATAGCAACAAATCCTGCATAAGTAATAGAATTTAACATTTTATACCTAAATAACGTAAAGCCTTTTCCGCTGTTGCTTGCTCAGCTTTCCGTCGATTTGACCCGGTCCCAATAACCATATTCAGTATGCCATTCACTTGACAGTGAATAATAAATTGCTGATTATGATCTTCACCGTTCACTTCTACTACTACATAATTCGGCAAAGGTAGATGGTGAGCTTGTAGAAACTCTTGCAAGCGGGTCTTCGGATCTTTTTGTTTATATTCAGAACTAATTCTATTTAAGCGAAAATCATACCATTTAAGAATCATTTGTTCTACTCTATTAATATCACTATCTAGAAAAACTCCTCCGATCAATGCCTCAACAGCATTAGATAAAATAGATTGACGCCGAGATCCACCGCTTTTCAGTTCACCACGACCAAGACGCAAATACGACCCTAAATCTAAATCCATTGCTATGGAAAATAAGGTATCACCACAAACCAAAGTAGAACGCATTCGACTCAGATTACCTTCATTTACAGATTCAAATCTATGATATAACGTAAAAGTTATAACATAACTTAATATTGAGTCACCAAGAAACTCTAATCTTTCGTTATTACGACTACTGCTACTACGATGAGTCAAGGCTTCTTCTAATAATTGAAGACTAGTAAAAGTATATCCTATCTTTCTTTGTAGATGATTGATTGTTTTTAGATTCATGCTTTACCAACTTCTATTTATATTATGCCATAATCTCATAAATCTAAAAAAATTTCTAGTACCCCTCTCTTTTTCTTATAAAAAATTTTTACTATACAATCATGTAGTCATCACCTGTAATTTTGTTAATCGATAACTGACAATATTACTGAATCATGCCAATACGTCTAAAAGTTAATCCAGTAGGCCATTGACCTATCTGCTTATCTATGCTCATCCAAATCACAATTGCTTTACCAATTAAATGATCTTCAGAAACAAAACCCCAAATACGACTATCAGAGCTATTATCACGATTATCACCCATAACAAAGTACATCTTTTCAGGCACGAACCAGCTTAGCGGAACTTCCTCTCTCCTCTGAGGAATTGATCTAAGATGACTTTTTTCCCAATTTGATAATAAAATACGATGCGACATATTATCAATAGTTTCACTACGAATTGTTATATGCAATCCCTCTAAATATAAATCATTCGATAACAACTGATCAAAAGTATTATCTAGTACATTAGTGCTAAATTTACTTAAAATCCTATTATTCTCTTTATCATTAGAATAAGTGACTTTAATCAAACCATCACAGTCTTTCTTGTTAACACAAGACGATATAATAGATAATGTCTTTTTAATAGGATTATAATCTACTCGGTCACCTGGCAAACCAATTATGCGTTTAATATAATCTTGTCTTGGGTTTTTCGGATACTGAAATACTACAATATCACCACGCTTTGGATTACCAGTTTTAATAAAAACAGTATTAGTTATCGGATTTCGTAAACCATAAGCATACTTTTCTACCAGAATAAAATCGCCTATCAACAAAGTTGGTATCATCGATCCAGATGGAATATGGAATGGTTCAAAGATAAATGAGCGCACGATAAAAACTAAAAGAAGAACCGGAAATATCGATGCAATGGATTCTATCAACCCCCCTTGTCCTTTCTCTACAGAAATCTCCATTCCCTTACATTGCCCTTCTTTATTCTTTCTATATCGATATTGAAGAGATTTTATTCTATTAATACACCAGATAATTCCAGAACTAAAGGTAGTAATTGCTAAAAATACAGCAAATATATGCGCCATTTTATATCCTCTAAACCAATGATACCCTCTATGAACCATCCTTATTAAGATTCATTATCGCAAGAAAAGCTTCCTGAGATAATTCAACCTGACCGATCTTTTTCAATCTTTTCTTCCCATCTGCTTGTTTCTTTAATAGCTTTTTCTTGCGACTAACATCGCCACCATAACATTTTGCAAGAACATTTTTTCTTAATTGCTTCACTGAAGATCGAGCAATAATATGGCTACCAATAGCCGCTTGAATAACAATCTCAAACTGCTGTCGTGAGATAAAATGTGAAATCTTATCTATCAAAACACGGCCACAACGATATGAATCATTACGATGAACCATAATAGATAAAGCATCAATACGATCACCATTAATAATTAAGTCAACACGAACCAAATCAGAAAGCATAAATTTTTTAAAATTATAATCCAGTGACGCATACCCTCGTGACGTAGATTTAAGCTGATCAAAAAAATCAAGAATTACCTCAGACATAGGAATATCATAAGTTAAAGATATGTGAAGATCATGATACAGCATCCGAGTTTGTACACCACGTTTTTTGATACAAAGCGTCATAACATTACCAAGATACCTCTGAGGAACCAAAATATTACATTCAGCAATGGGCTCGCGCAACTCTGCAATATGATTAGCTAACGGCATCTTAGATGGATTATCTATATGCATAATCTGTCCATTAATCATCTTTACCTCATAAACTACCGTTGGAGCTGTAGTAATTAACTCAAGACAATACTCACGCTCTAAACGCTCACGAATAATTTCCATATGAAGCAAACCAAGAAAACCACAACGAAAACCACATCCAAGAGCAATAGAGCTTTCAGTTTCATACACTAGAGAAGAATCATTTAAACAGAGCTTACCTAGAGCGTCCCGAACAGATTCATAATCATTGGATCGTAGAGGAAATAGGCCCGCATAAACCTGCGGTTTAACTTTTTTAAAACCAATTAGAGCGCTCTCAGCACCATGATGGGCTGATGTTAATGTGTCGCCTACTGGCGCCCCAAAAATATCTTTAATTGCACAAACTAACCACCCAACTTCCCCACAACGAAGAGAATCAGTATCTTTACGTTTTGGAGTAAAAATCCCTAAACGATCTATCGTATAAACTTGACCAGTACTCATTACCTTGATTTTTTCTCCTTTACGCAAGATACCATTTTTAATACGTACTAGCGAAACAACACCAAGATAATTATCAAACCAAGAATCAATAATTAATGCCTGTAAAGGGCTATTAAGCCCTCCTTGTGGAGGAGGGATATCACGGACTAAACGCTCTAGTACATCAGGCACTCCAACACCTGTTTTTGCTGAACAACAAACAATATCATCTATATCAATTCCTATAACATTATGAATTTCTTTTAAAACTCGATCTGGATCAGCTGTAAGTAAATCTATTTTGTTTAAAACTGGTATCACTGATAAATGCATTTCCATGGCGCTATAAAAATTAGCTACAGTTTGTGCCTCTACCCCTTGTGCAGCATCAATAACAAGAAGCGCGCCTTCACAAGCAGATAAAGAACGAGAAACTTCATACGCAAAATCTGCATGACCGGGCGTATCAATAAAATTTAACTGATACGTCTGATCATCTTTTGCCTGATAACTCAGAGTAACACTCTGTGCTTTAATAGTAATCCCGCGTTCACGTTCTAAATCCATAGAATCTAAAACTTGAGATGCCATCTCACGTTCACTCAACCCGCCACATAACTGAATCAAACGATCAGAAAGTGTTGACTTCCCATGATCAATATGGGCAATAATAGAAAAATTTCGTATATAATTCATATAGTATACAAAGTTTCACAATGCTTCTTCTTTTATAAATAAGAAACAAACTTGAAATCTTACAGTCCTTCTGGTAATCAAAAATTCTCTAATACAAGTGGAATAAGCTTAACTAAAAATGATTGGAAAAAAATCAAGATTCAAATCTGAGAGAATGAAATGCTCTTGATCTAAATTTATTTATCAATACCTTTCTTCTAGCACTATCTATAATCTAAAGAAACATTTTAACTTCCAATTATGAATTCATTCTAAACATGTATGATAAGACTAGATAACAGATAAATTGTCTCCTCTTATATCTCTTATATCTCTCATACACTGATAAAATTAAGAAAAATAACTAATTTTTTCTCAAAAAACAATGATAGCACATGAAAATTCTATCTATAATGACTGACTAATCATAAAATCAATTATTATTAATTATTCATAAAAACATTAACATACATATTAACAAAAATATTCTCATCTAAGCCATTCTGGCTTACTTAATTAAACGATATGTAATTATTTAAAATTAAAATCAAAATTACCAAAACATCTAATAATATAAAGATATAATAGACAATATCCCATACAATATAAAAATCTACACAATAATAAAAAATTAATATATTATTTTATATAAAATATAAAGATCTATATATTCTATATTTCTAACGTAAAAGATCTAATAAGCACACAGATATCATCATAAAGCTATCATTAAATATAATCTTATAAATTAATTAAAATTTAAGATAGTCGTATTCATAAATAACAATAATCATAATACATAGTTGTTCCTAGATTTTGCTAAAGATAAATAATATTTATGTAATGCAAAAACCTTGGTTTTTAGTGTATCCAATGAACCGCTATTATCTATAATATCATCTGCTACAGACATTCGTGCAAAACGATCAGCCTGAATAGACATGATCTTTTCAATGTGCTCAGACTGAATGTTACCACGCATCATTGTTCTATCTACTTGAATAATAGGATCTACATCCACTAATAAAACACGATCAACATAATTTTGTAAACAATTTTCCACTAATAATGGTACAACCCATAAAGACCACATAGAACGTGAGTATAGCAACTGTTTATAAGCAATCCTGCGAATAATAGGATGTAAAAGATTATTAATCCATTCTCTGTCATTAATGGAGTTACAAATCTTATCGCGCAGAAAAACGCGATTAAGAAAACCATTCTGCATTAGTATGTCATTACCAAAATATGCATGAAGTGCTAATAAAGCTGGCTGACCGGGAGTTAATATTTGACGGGCAATCATATCTGAATCAATAATATTAATACCTAAATTCGAAAAGATGTGTGCAACAGTACTCTTCCCGCTCCCTATACCTCCAGTTAAAGCTATAGTATAAGACATAAATCTTATTTCTCTTTATTAAAAACATAAATTACGACTTCTAAACACTATAAGTATTAAGATTAGAAACGTTATAGAATTTTATAACTTTAAAACACTTTCTCTCATTTAACATATCCCAACAATAAAATTGACTAACACGTATTCTTTCTAAGAATATATTGTGAAAATACTTACAAGTAACTATTTAAGAGACTGATAAAAACTAATTGTTAATCACTCGATCCAAAATTATTCTTTCTATAAACCAGTTAATTATCTATCAAACTAGCATCTTAGAAGATTCATTCTAAATAGTATTAATAACCATATTAATATATATTGAATATGTTAAAATGTATAAAATTATCTTAGAGATGCCATTTCTAATGGAATCTCCATTGAAACCAGGCTAAATATTTTATTTAATAGAGGCTTATCGTCTATAGAAAATAGTAATCATGTATGCGCTATATAAATTACACATCAAACAGAATTATATTCTTCTATTGATCACTTCTTCAAAGAAGCATAGAATGATTTACAATCAAAAAAAACATGATTTAAAAAAGTTTCAATTATGAATTTAATATAAAAACTCAATAAATAGCCCTTAAAAAAGAAAAATCATTAATTATTCACAACATCCTAACTACTACGTTAATATCCAGAATAAAAATATTATTAAAGTCTAAAGTAATGATATATCATTCTCATACTGAGATAATAAACTTATCCTAATCTTAATCTGAAAACTTAAATTTCAATAATTCATAGTACAACTTACTACAAAGATAAAAATAAATTTCAAGTGTAATCATATCTAACTCCTATTTCTATTACATATCTAACAAAAGGTTATGATTTTTACCTGCATAATAATATGTATATTCTTATATAGTAACAAACGAACCAATCTTTAATCTACTTAACTGAATAAATATATTATTAATCTAGTTAAAAGAATGTAAATGAATAATTTCATAGAAACCATCTTTAATGACAGTGTCATTAAACAATAATTAATCATTCCTCAATAAAATTAACAAGATAAATGGTAGTTATCTTCAATATATCTATATGAACAATCGATTAGACAATATTTCATTCAAAGTAATTATCAATTATTTACACTAAACTTATCATGGTATAAATACTAACAATTCTACTAAATCTATAATATCCAAATACTTGATAAATTTAATAAAGAATGTCACACTAAACACATATTCTTAGATCTATGTATTTCACAATAACTAAAACCATCTATATAGTTAGGCTCACATCTAAAAACCGTTGTTCTGTGACTGCCCTTCTGGATATCACATTACATGCTTATAAATAGTTGGTTATACCTAAGACATATTTCCAAACGAGAAGACATATCTCTATAATATTTCAAGCAACTATTCTTATATCTACGCAGACAGGGACTTATATCTAGTGTCCTCGGCTCTGATGAAAAATATTTACTTAATCAATCACCCGATATTCTCACAGTAGGAGAAATCATTGCTTATTTAGATGTAAGATTAAATTCTATAAAGTATCAAGAAAAAGAAAACTGTCAAAGTAAGTCATTATGCTTAACACGTCTATTATAGCGTTACATAAATAACAATATTAACGACTACTTCAAGAACATCACCCTATTTGAACTAATGAAGAATCAAAATATTCTTAACACATCTTCTAGGAAGATAAACGTATCATACCCAATATCATTGGGTAGCAATTAAATATAATTTTCTCTATGATTTAATACTGAAATATCCTCAATAAGCAATCTCTTTCATAGTATATTCTAAATAGAGACTATGATAATAGTATCAATCAATAAAATCTAAAATCCATCATAGAGCCTGCTAAATAATGAAATTACCCATTTATCTAGATTACTCATCTACTACACCAGTTGATCCAGTCGTGGCAAAAAAAATGATGCATTATCTTACTTTAGATGGAACCTTTGGTAACCCTTCATCACGATCACACCGTTATGGATGGCAGGCAGAAGAAGCTGTAGATTTTAGTCGCCACCAAATTGCAACACTTTTATGCGCAGACTCACAAACAATTATTTTTACTTCTGGTGCTACTGAATCTAATAATCTAGCGCTCAAAGGAGCGGCTTTCTCTTACCAAAATAAAGGTCGACACATTATTACCTCTACTATTGAACATCAATCTGTACTCAACAGCTGTAAACAGCTAGAAAATGAAGGGTTTACTGTCACCTATATCCGGCCCAATCATTCTGGAAGAATCATGCTTCAAAAGTTAAAAAATGCGATACGTAACGATACCATACTTATATCCATTATGCACGTCAATAATGAGATTGGTGTGATACAGGATATTTCTTCTATAGGAAATTTATGCGATGAATACGGAATTATCTTCCATGTAGATGCGGCTCAAAGTGCTGGTAAAATACCTATTACACTAAACCAGTTAAAAATTGATCTCATGTCGCTCTCTTCTCATAAAATTTATGGACCAAAAGGCATTGGTGCCCTCTTTGTGCGCAATCAACCACCTGTTCATCTTGCAACACAAATCCACGGAGGCGGCCAAGAAAAAGGCATACGATCCGGAACACTTCCAGTACATCAAATTGTTGGAATGGGCGAAGCTTATTACATTGCAAAAAATGTAATGTCTTATGATATGAAACGCATCCGAAAATTACGTGATCAATTATGGCAAGGAATTCAGCATATTAAATCAATTACTCGAAATGGATCACTAGATCATGATTCGGGGCATATACTTAATATTAGTTTTGAAAATGCTAATCAAGAAACGCTCATAATGAATCTATCAAATCTAGCTGTTTCAACTGGATCAGCATGTCGCTCCTCAATGATAATCCCATCATATGTCTTGCAAGAAATCGGAGTCAGCGATCAAATAGCACTTAGATCCATACGATTTTCTCTTGGCCGTTTTTCTACTAAAGAAGAAATTGATTACGTTATTAATCTAATACATCAAATCATGCAATAAAAATTAAACCATGTTGATTCGCATCAAAAACTTTTCTAATTACTATATGTTAGAATCTTTATAAGAAACTTTATATCAAATCATAAAATTATCAAGTCAGTAACTTATTACTCTTCTAAATGATAATCTATTATTTTAATATAAACATCTAGTTTGACACAAAACCATACCCCTATGAAACACATGAGTATAAATATCATTCAAATTTCAAAAATGTTTAAAAAGAGGTGACATTTAATAAATATCAAAAGAGATTTCAAATTAATTCTACTATAGATTTTAGAGTAAAATATACATAAATCTACAAAAAATCAAAAATGATATCAAAATACTAAACACAAAACCCTCATTTAGTTAAAGAAAAATTTGTCTATTATCAAGAAATAATACCTAATACATCTTGGTATACTATAGAAACTTTAAGATCTTCTTCTCTTCTGAAATCAACAGACCTCTCCAAATCACAATACAATCCATTACCAAGACTCTTATATTTTTCTTCAATGTAAGAATAAAATAAAAAAAATATTTAAATATTTTGAAACTAACTCTACCTTTCTTATTCAATCTAAAATATTGATTTTATGAATGAGAACTAAACCTTTATTTATACCAAAAGAATTAATGATTGTGGGTACACTCCATACAGTAACACTAAAACAATTGACACTATTACAACCACTCCTGATGAAGTAAAGACCCAATTGGTTGAAGAACAAGATGGTTTCAAGATATTAGAGGAAACCATATAAAGACTTACGATTACACGAAAATAAGAATAAACGCCAATAATACTACCTAGAATTAATGCACTAATCAGCCACCACAAGTGCGCACCTAAAGAAACAACAATAACATAGAACTTGCCGATAAACCCTGCAGTCATCGGGATACCTGCCAGTGATAACATCATTATAGTCATGATTCCCGCAAGTAAAGGATCTCGCCAAAATAAACCACGAAAATCATCAAGTAATGGATTATGTGAATCCACCGATGAAGTAGATATTACATTAATTAAACCAAAAAGACCTATACTATTTACGAGATATCCAACGAAATAGAAACGTACAGCCTCTTGTGCAATCTGAGAGAACTCTAATGCAATGAGAGGAAGCAATAAATATCCTAGATGAGAGACAGATGAATAGCCCAATAAACGCTTGATATTACTCTGTCTGCTTGCCATCAGATTACCACACAATATTGACGCTACTGAAAGAATACTAAATGCAATCCGTATAACTTGAATATGCATTAACGGAGAAGAAATAAATAAACGCATTAAAACACAAAAAATTGCAATTTTACTAGCGCTTGCTAAAAAGTTTACAACTGGAGTAGGCGCACCCTCGTAAACATCTGGAGTCCAGAGATGAAATGGCGCTAAAGAAAGCTTAAAACAAAAACTAACAAACATACAACCAAATCCAACCATAAGAAATGGTTGAGCAAGTAAACTACAATTTGCATCAGCTCCTAAGTTTTTAAAACTAAAACTACCTGTATACGAATATATTAATGCCACACCAAAAAGTAAAAATGAGGATGCCGCAACAGATAGTATTGTGTATTTAAGAGACGCTTCTAAAGAACGCAAATTTGGAATTGTATACCCTACTAATCCAAATAATGGTAATGACATTAGTTCAATACCAATAAACAAAGAAATAAGATGATTAGAAAAAGTCAAAACAACAGCACCAAGTGTTGATAGTAAGACTAAAAGATAAAATTCTTCCCGATTTCCCGGATAGAAAACAAGCCAACGATAAGAAAAAATACAAGTTGATAAACTTGCTAAAATGACTAAAACAGTATAAAAAATAGAATGATAATCTATCTGGAAAAATGGAATTATCTCTTCTTCTCTAGAAGAAGTAATAAAATACAAGGAGCACAAAGAAAGAATCAGACTACTAACTGCGAGCGTCAAGGTTATAAAGTGATTCCTCTTTAATGAAATAGTTAGCAGAATTATTACTACTCCTATTCCGAGAATTAATAGTGGAAGCAACATTGTCAATTGTTGGGTCACGATTGTCATAGCAACTTACAACCTTATAACTGAAATAGAAGAGGTCAACCAATTATGAATATTCATTATTCCAGAATAAGAGATATTTAATATCGGTTGGGGATAAATACCTAAACATAACGATAATACCACGAGCGTTAAAATCATTAGATATTCCCTTGATGACATTCCCGACAACGGAGTCTGTGATTTCACTTCTCCATAATAAATACGTTTCATCATAAATAAAGAGTATACTGCAGTAAATACCAAACTAAATGTAGCAATAATACTAAACATAGGAGCACAATGAAAGCTGCCAACTAAAATCATAAATTCACCAATAAAATTACCTGTGCCCGGTATACCAATATTAGCCATAACAAAAAATAAAGAAAATCCTGGCAACCACTTTATACGAGACCATAAACCACCCATCTCACGCATATCACGAGTATGCAAACGTTCATATATTTGCCCACATAAAATAAATAACGCTGAGGCAGATAGACTATGTGCAATCATCTGAATTACTGCTCCTTGGTATGATAAAAAACTATTAGCATAAATTGCTATTAATAAAAATCCCGTATGAGAAATGGAAGAATAAGCAAGCCAGCGCTTCATATCATTTTGAGAAAAAGCTAAAAAAGCACCGTAAAAAATACTGACTACTCCTAAAGACATAGCAATAGGAGCAAATTCAGACGAAGCACGAGGAAATAGTGGTAATACAAAACGAAGCAAACCATAAGCAGAGGTTTTCAATAATATTCCTACCAAATCAACTGAACCACCTGTTGGAGTCTGAGAATGAGTGTCTGGCAACCAACCATGTAAAGGCACAATTGGCATTTTTATAGAAAATGCAATAAAAAAACCAATCATTAATAACTTTTCAACTCTAGATAACATAGGAGTATTTAATAAATGTTCATAATTAAATGTCCATTCACCTATTGCATGATAGTGAGTTACAACTAGTCCTAAAATAGAAATCAACATAAGTAATCCGCTCAGCTGAGTATAAATTAAAAACTTAGTTCCAGACGTAACACCTATCTTACTAACTGTGTCTTTATGACCCCATATGATAATAATCAAATACATAGGGACCAAAATCATCTCCCAAAACATTAAAAATAAAAACAAATCAATAGACAAAAATACACCAATTACGCCAGATAAAATCCACAACAAATTAAAATGAAAAAACCCATGTGATTTCTTAATTTCATTCCATGAACACAAAGTGGCCATCATTCCCACAATACTTGTTAAGATGATCATAATTAATGACAAGCCATCTAGAGCTAAATGAAAATCAATACCAAAACGAGGAATCCACTGAGTAGAAAACTCAGATTGCCACTGAGAATGCCCTGGAGTCTGAAATAATCCATCACCACTACGAACCCATAATAAAATAGACAATATTAACATGAAACCTATAACCATTAAGGCAATCCAACGTGGTTTCTTCTCTCCAAATTGTTCGGAATACCAGCAGAAAATACCGCCAAAAAAAGGTAGCGCAATAAGCCAAGGCAATAGCATAAAAGTGTTTTTCCTATTATTTTTCTAAATAATAAACCTTTCTATTTACAATAGAATTGTCTGTGTATAACTACATAAACAACACCTTCTATAATAAACATTTTTTAGAAAATCCTAGACGTCATATAATGAAACTAAAAAATCTAAAAATCCTATCTAAATCTACAATAAAACTTATGTTACTATAAAATTAGAACAATTATGAGAAATGTAGCCCCCATAATAATAGACATCAGATACCACGAAAGCGAACCACTTGCACTTAAAATCAAACCCCTTTGTCCTGAGCTCAACAAAAAAAATGGCATACTTATTAATGTATTTAACGGATCACCTGAAACTAATCGAGTAAGCCAGAAATAACTCTTAACAAATACTCGCCGATACAACCAATCAAAACCCCAAGAAGAAAACCACCAAATAGAAATTAAACGACCAAATTTACTATAAGCTATGATGTGAAGTAAATTAGGTTGACCGAGCCAAAGAAAAGAAGATATTAAAACACCTGACATTACCACTAAACCTGAAGAAATCTCTAAATTAAACTTATCAGAACTAGATAGGATGCTATCTTCTGGGAAAATTCCTTGAAGAGGAGGAACAAGCCAAGAACCAATAAATGTTGAAAGAAGCATTAATATAATTAGTGGTAAATCATGCGCAATCCCTCTACCTTTCTCAGTATATATAATCTTTTCTTTACCATGAAATACTATAAAAATCATTCGAAATGTATAAAGTGAGGTTATAAATGCTCCAATCAATCCAATAGTCATTAATTTAAAATCACCTTGAGCAAGCGCTCCCGCCAGAATCTCCTCTTTGCTAAAAAAACCTGAAGTTAAAATTGGTATAGCTGATAACGCTGAGCCACCAACTAAAAAACAAATATAAACCAAAGGCATTCGATGGCGTAACCCACCCATTTTGAAAATGTTCTGCTCGTTTTTACAACCAAGAATCAATGAGCCAGTAGCAAGAAATAACAAGGCTTTAAAAAAAGCATGGGTCATTAAATGAAATATCGCTGCTTCCCAAGCTTGAACTCCAAGCGACAGAAACATATATCCGATCTGACTCATAGTTGAATAAGCTAATATGCGCTTGATATTATCCTGGACTAAAGCAGATAAACCAGCTAAAAGTAACGTAATCGCACCTACTCCACCTATAAAATTTAATATCTCTGGAGTAATAAGGAAAAAAGAATGAGTGCGAGCAATCAAATACACCCCTGCAGTAACCATCGTAGCAGAATGAATCAACGCAGATACCGGAGTGGGTCCAACCATTGCGTCACTCAACCAAGTTTGTAAAGGTAACTGAGCGGATTTACCTACTGCAGCACCTGTTAACATAATCGCAGCCCATGATAGCATGTTATACTGATCAAGAGATAAATGGCGACCTGAAAGCAATGAAACTATTTCATGAAGACTTAATGTATCAAACGCGTAATATAAAATACATAATGCTATGACAAAAAATACATCACCTATACGAGTCATGATAAACGCTTTTATAGCTGCTAAACCATAGGAGGAATTAGAATAATAAAACCCGATTAATAAATAGGAACACAGTCCAACACACTCCCACCCAAGATACATTAATAATAAATTATCTGCTAAAACAAGAAGAGTCATGCTCGCCATAAACAAATTGGTATAAGCAAAAAAACGCGAATAACCCTCTGTCCCGCGCATATACCAAGATGCAAACAAGTGAATCAAAAAACCTATACAAGTTACAACCAATAATAAAGTCAGTGATAAACCATCTAAAGTTAATTGAACATCAATTTTGAATTTGTTAACTTGCATCCAAATCCATAACACCTGATGAAATATCGGATAACCTTTCTGAAAACAATCAAAACCAATATACAGTGTAGTGATAGCTGACAATCCTACAAATGATAAACCAGTAATTGCATTTAAATTTTCCGTGAATCGTTTACCAGTAAACGCTAGTAATAAAAAACCAACTAGAGGAAACAGAATAGTTAAATAAAGAAAGTTCATCCACGCATCTCACTAAGAGTGTCAATATTCATATTCTGAGTGCAACGAAATAATCGTAACAAAAGCGCTAAGCCAATACTACTTTCAGTTGCAGCAAGGGTAATTGCAAAAATAAACATTATTTGACCATCAACCTGCTGCCAATAGCTACCCGCTACTACAAAAGCTAACGAAGCAGCATTCATCATAATTTCAAGACAAATTAATATAAAAAGTAGATTACGACGTAACATAACACCTAATAAACCTAAACAAAACAAAATACTAGCTAAAATTAATCCATGATGTAAATGCACCATCTGTAATTACTCCTGATTAGGCTTAACAAGAGACAATAGACATTCACGTCTAACAGTATCAGTATCTATATCTAATTCCCTTCCAATGTGATAAGCGACAATCAACCCAGATAGCAATAACATAGAAACCAACTCTACAATTACAAGGTAGGAACTAAAAAGTTTTATTCCAACCTGTTTTCCATCAATGATGGAACATATAATTCTATTTTCTCCTATTGAAGAAATAACATAAATTAATATTCCACATAAAAATAGTGAAAATAAACCGGGACCAAGAAATAGACTTGGTCGACCCCAGTCTATTACCTGTTTTTCTCTAGTATGTCCAAGATTCAGCATCATGATCACAAAAACAAAAAGAACTAAAATCGCACCGGCATAAACTATAATTTCTAGCGCACCAGCAAAATAAGCACCTAGTGAAAAAAATACACCAGATACAGATAAAAAGGAAATTATAAGATATAATAAAGCATGTATCGGATTTCGATCCTTAATCACAAAAATAGTTGCTAAAACTGCTACTAAACCACATAAATAAAATAAGTAATCCATACTTGACTCCCGTCAAGGTAACAAATCTTTCACGGAAATAGGTTGGGATTCAGATTGAGCACGACCTTTATCTTTGCCAGTAACCGCCATACCTGTTATCCGATAAAAATTATACTCTAAATATTTTCCTGGCCCAGAAATAAGCAAATTTTCTTTTTCATAAACCAAATCCTGGCGCTTAAATTCAGCTAACTCAAACTCTGGAATAAGCTGCAAAGCATGAGTAGGACACGCCTCCTCACAGAGACCGCAAAAAATACATCGAGAAAAATTAATACGAAACCACTCTGGATACCATCGACCATTGGTCTTATCGGACTTTTGCAATGCAATACAGCTTACTGGACACACTACAGCACACAAATTACAAGCTACGCAGCGTTCTTCTCCGTCTGGATCGCGTGTTAAAACAATCCGACCACGATAACGTGGTGGTAAATAAACAGGTTCATCTGGATACATCAGCGTTTCACGTTTCGAAAACATACGAATACCAGTCATCCAAATACTACGAAGAATTGTAAAAAAACCCATCACAAGATCCTTTACTCTCATTACTATCCTCCTGTCCTATAATTTACATAAAATTACCCAGGCAGTGACTAAAAGATTCAAGAGTGTTAAAGGTAGACACACTTTCCAACCAAACGACATGACTTGATCATATCGTGGACGCGGTAATGCGGCACGGATTAAAATAAAAATCATAATAAAAAAAGCTATTTTTATCACAAACCAAAAAATTGGTAACAACCACGGCCCATTCCATCCACCAAAAAACAAAGTAACGATCATCGCAGAAACGGAGATCATACTAATATATTCGCCAACAAAAAAAAGACCAAATTTCATTCCAGAATATTCAATATGATAACCATCAGCTAATTCTTGTTCCGATTCTGGCTGATCAAATGGATGACGATGACATACAGCTAAACCAGAAATAAAAAAGGTTAAAAAACCTAAAAATTGTGGAATAATATTCCAAATGTCAATCTGACTTTTAACAATTTGAAGTAAATTAAAAGACCCAGCCTGAGCTACCACCCCCATTAACGATAAACCTAAAAATACCTCATAACTTAAAGTCTGAGCTGCACCTCTCATAGAACCTAATAGTGAATACTTATTACAACTCGAGCAACCAGCCAATAATATTGAATAAACTGATAAACCCGCCATCATTAAAAAGAAAAGCAAGCCAATATTTAAATCTGATACCATCCAAGTAGAAGTGATCGGTACAGTAGCCATGACCATTAATAAAGAGGTAAAAGCAATTATAGGAGCTAAAACAAAAGTAAAACGATCACTAAATGAAGGAATCCAATCTTCTTTAAAGAAGATTTTAATCATGTCAGAAACTATTTGCAATGAACCACCCCATCCAACACGATTTGGTCCATGGCGATTTTGAAAAAGTGCAAGAACACGCCGTTCTAGAAAGCTCATCCATGCACTAGACCCAACAACAAGTAATAAAATTAATATAGCTTTCACTATAAGAATAGTCATAGTAATCACTTATCTAGTTAACCATCTCATTAGAGAACCCGACGCAAATTATAAATATCTGCTCCACATAAAAAAACTCCAATACCTGGAAAACCTAAAGGCAAACCTACTTGCCCAAACTGCAATTGACTTGATAAACGCAAAGGCAGACATCTTGTTTCTCCGTAACAAGTAAATTCTATCAAGGTACCTTCATTAATTTGAAGCATCTCCGCATCCTTAAAATTCATCATCAAGTAAGGCTTAGACATACGTTGCTGAATAACTGGAGTTTTCTGAGTCATCTCATCACTGCCAAATAAATGAAAATAAGGAGCTATACGCCAACCCTTATCTGGTTTTATAAATCTTTTAGGAATATTTTTAAACCAGTCTAATGTTATCTTCTTTCTTCTAATAAGAAGCGTACCCGGATCACCATTACGAAGATGCCCACCTACTTTTTCTTGAAATTTATTCCAAGCTTGCGGAGAATTCCATCCTGGAGACCAAGCAAATGGAATATGTGATCGAGAGGAATTCGGTTGATTATTCCCTTCCATGGAAAAAGCAAACATACTATCTAGATCCTGTGGTTGGCGTGGTTCATGAACACTGATATCCGCACGCATTGCAGTTCGCCCACTACATCGATGAGGCGAGCGTGATAACTTTTGACCAAAAATACGAAAATTAGCATTTGGTGCAGCTTTTTTTATTTCAGATAAACATGGTAAAACCGAAACACAATCATCAATGATATCATCTAAATTATACCACCCTGTATCTGATCTTTTCATCGCACATTTAATCAAACCAAGCCAACGCCAGCTAGCTAAAATCTCAATTTTATCATCATAATACGATGGATCATATACCTGAAAAAAACGCTGAGCCCGCCCCTCTTGATTTACTACTGTTCCATCGCTTTCTGCAAAACTGGCACTAGAAAAAACTAAACCAGCTCTATCAGTTGTTAAAGTGTTCTGATGATCTAACACAATCATAGAACGTACATTGCTCAATGCATTATCAATAATATATTTTGGAGCATGACGATACAAATCATTTTCTAAAATAATAACTGTATCTGACTCACTAGATTTTATCTTCTCTAAAGCCTGATTCAATGAATAGCCACCAATCAAGCCCAAACCTAAACTATTAACTGCCGACGTGACTAAACTTATCCCAACATTAGACAAGCGAACACTTAATGCTTTAGCTACATTCGCTGCTGCCTGAATAATCTCTATACTTCCAGAATGGCTACCAGAAATAATTAACGGTTTTTTAGAATCAAGAAGTGTCCGAGCGATAATATCAACATAATTAGATAAATTTTGATCAAAGTCCTGAACTAACGGAGCATTGGGGTCTAGCCTATGAGCAATAGCAAATCCAAGTCGAGCCTGATCTTCTACCGGTGCATAATAACTCCATGCTGCAATATCATCTAATCGAGTCGAATCAACATTAGTTAAAAAAAGAGGATATCGAGAACCTAAACCAATATTACCGATTGCGGCACTATGCCATTCTGCTATATTACGTTTTAAGGCAAGATCACGGGCTTTTCCTTTCACTGCTTGGCGCAACGATAACGCCATGCGCGCACTAGTCTGAGTTAGATCCTCACCCAAAAGAAGAATTGCGTCATAACTTTCAATCTCACGTAATGATGGAATATGAACCCCGCTATTACGCAAAATTTGAAGTATTAAATTTAAACAAGAATGCTCTTCTTCCTGCATACCAGAAGAAAAGTTATCCTTACCAACTAAAGAAAATAACGCAAAATTGCTTTCTATACTTGCACGAACTGAACCAATGCCAATCACTTTTTTCGCTTCACGTAACATATTAGAAGCTACTTGAACCGCCTCATGCCTATTTAATGCAATCACATTAGTACCACTACGGTGGATTGCTGAATGTGGCCGATCTTTGAGATTGACATATCCATAACCAAATCGACCTAAGTCACAAAGAAAATACTGATTAATCATACCATGATAACAATTTTCAATACGACGAATCTCACCGTAACGCTCACCAAGGTTAATATTACAACCAATACTGCACTGTTGGCAAACACTAGGCGCAAACTGCATATCCCATTTACGATTATAACGCTTAGAATGCGTTTTATCAGTAAATACCCCAGTGGGACAAATTTCTACTAAATTACCTGAAAATTCGCTCTCTAGCGTACCATCACTAATACGACCAAAATATAAATTATCATGCGTACCATAGACACCTAAATCATGACCATCAGCATAATCATTATAATATCTTACACAACGATAACAAGAAATACAACGGTTCATTTCATGAGAAATAAATGGACCTAAGTTCTGATTATAATGAGTGCGTTTTGTAAATCGATAACGACGTAAACTATGACCAGTCATCACTGTCATATCCTGCAAATGACAATGCCCTCCCTCTTCACACACTGGACAGTCATGTGGATGATTAATCATAAATAATTCTATCATGCTTTTTCGAAAGGCTTCTGCTTCGTAATCATTAACAGAAAATAATGACCCATCATCAGCAGGTGTCATACAGGACATTATTAACTGACCGCGGGTATCGGTAACACTTTGATACTTCTTAATTGCACATTGTCTACAAGCACCCACACTACCTAATGCCGGATGCCAACAAAAATAAGGAATATTAAATCCAAGAGATAAACAGACGCTCAACACATTATCTGAACCATTGACCTCATATTCTTTTCCATCTACATAAATTGTAGACATAATACACCTGCTTCTTTTAAGATAATCTAAATAAACACATTATTTTTTAACACGCCCTCTTCAATTTAAGACAAATGTAAGATATATGTCTCTTATGATATAAACGCATGCTATATACTTATTGTAGTCTTATACCAGAGTCAAATTCTTCTCGAAAATACTTAATCGCACTCTGAAGCGGCTCCACCGCTCCAGGTGCATGAGCGCAAAATGTTTTGCCTGGTCCGAGATCACGACAAATTTGTAATAAAATTTCAATATCTCCATGCCGACCCTCTTTAGCCTCCAAAGATCGTAAAATTTTAACACTCCAGGGAAGAGCATCCCTACAAGGTGTGCACCATCCACAAGATTCACGAGAAAAAAACTCTTCTAAATTCAGGACTAACGATACCATATTAATTTCATGATCGACTGCCATAGCAAGAGCGGTTCCTAATCGGCTACCAGCTTGACTAATGCTAGAAAATTCCATTGGTAAATCTAGATGCTTTTCAATTAAAAAATCAGTGCTAGCGCCACCTGGTTGCCAAGCCTTAAGCTTTAAACCAGTTTGCATACCACCGGCATACTTTTCAAATACTTCTCGCGCAGTAACACCAAATGGTAGCTCCCATACGCCTGGTGTTTTTACTCGACCAGAAAATCCCATCATTTTAGTACCCGAATCCATACTACTGTTTGATATCCCTTTATACCAAGCAACACCGTTAGATAAAATTGAAGGAATATTTGATAACGTTTCAACATTATTCACACAAGTTGGTTTTCCCCAAGCACCTACTGAAGCTGGAAACGGTGGTTTAGAACGTGGATTAGCGCGGCGTCCTTCTAAGGAATTAATTAATGCAGTTTCCTCACCGCAAATATAACGACCCGCCCCCATGTGAACTATGATCTCTAAATTAAAACCACTACCAAGAATATTTTTTCCTAATAACCCAGCCTCCACAGCTTCTTTAATTGCTCGTTTTAAATTAATTTCTGCCTCAATATATTCACCTCGTAAAAATATATAACTACGCTTTGCTTGTAAAGCAAAAGCGCTGATTAATATACCTTCAATCAGCTGATGTGGTAATTGCTCCATTAATAAACGATCTTTATAAGTACCTGGCTCCATTTCATCCGCATTACATAATAAATATCTAACATCCATCGATACATCTTTAGGCATTAAAGCCCACTTGAGACCAGTAGGAAACCCTCCACCTCCTCGTCCTTTTAACCCAGATTCTTTTACTATCTGAATAACTTCATCAGGTGTCATGGTACGTAAAGCAATTTCCGCACCACTGTAACCATGATATTTACGATATTCCTTAATGAATAGAGGTTGATGATCTTCCCTTAATCGCCAAGTTAAAGGATGTGTTTCAGCGGTATGTCTCATCTTCCTCATAGGTACTTCTCCAACACTTGTAAAATATTTTCTGGTGTCACATGAACATAAGTATCGTTATTTATCATTATTGTTGGTCCTTTGTCACAATTTCCGAGACAGCAAGTGGGTAAAAGAGTAAAACGCTTATCTTTAGTTGTTTCTCCTGAATGTATACAAAGATACGATTCTAACATTCTCTTTATACTCTTATAACCTGTCATGTAACATACCACACTATCACAATAGCGAATAACATAACGACCAACTGGAGTTCGGTAAATATTACTATAAAATGTTGCAACTCCATCTAGATCACTAGCCGATATACCTAATACTGCCGCAATAGATTTTATTAAAGCATCAGAAACCCATCCACGATGTTTCTGTACAATGCTGAGCGCCTGAATTGAAACTGCGCGAGCTTCTTCATAATGACTTAATTCCTTGATGATGGCATTATACTCTATGGAAGTCAGTTCAGAATCATTCTCATACATTGTTTTAATTGGAATTCTTTTTCCATGCATTTTTTATCGGTCCACGTCTGACATGACAAAATCAATACTTCCAAGATAAACTATAAGATCAGATACCAATCCTCCATTAATTACTGAAGGAATCTGCTGAAGATGTGGAAAACTTGGGGTCCGTATTCGTGTGCGATAGCTCATCGTACTACCATCACTTGTTAGATAATAGCTATTTACTCCTTTAGTTGCTTCAATCATCTGAAACGACTCATTGGCAGGAATTACCGGACCCCACGAAACCTGTAAGAAGTGAGTTATTAAAGTTTCAATATGCTCTAAAGTTCTCTCTTTAGACGGTGGTGTTGTTAATGGATGATTGGATTTAAATGCACCTTCTGGCATATTATTCAAACACTGTTCTAGTATACGAATACTCTGATAGATCTCTTCTACTTTAAGAATAACACGTGTATAAGAACAACTAATTCCAGTACCAATAGGAACTTCAAAATCAAACTTTTCATAACCCGAGTAAGGACGCCATTTGCGCACATCAAAATCCAAACCTGTTGCACGTAAACCCGAGCCCGTGACACCCCACTTTAGCGCTTCCGCTAAATTGTATGCAGCTACACCTTTCGCTCTACCTATTAAAATAGAATTTTGTAAAGTAGATGTTGAATAAATTTTTAAGCGTTTAGGTAACCAATTTAATAGTTTACGCAATAAATGCTCCCAACCACGTGGCAAGTCCTGAGCTACGCCGCCAATACGAAACCAAGAGGGGTGCATACGAGAACCGGTAATAGCTTCTATCAAATCATAAATTTTTTGACGATCAGTAAACGCCAAAAAAACTGGCGACATCGCACCAACATCCTGCATAAATGTAGAAATATATAATAAATGACTGTTAATACGGAAAAGCTCAGATAACATCACGCGAATTACCTCAGCACGCTCTGGTACGGTAATACCAGCTAACCTTTCTACTGCTAGCACATATGGTAATTCATTAACACAGCCACCTAGATATTCAATACGATCAGTATAAGGAATGTAGCTATGCCATGACTGTCGTTCACCCATTTTTTCAGCACCGCGATGGTGGTAACCAATATCTGGAACACAATCGACAATCTCCTCACCATCAAGCTGTAGAATAATGCGAAAAGCTCCGTGTACTGAAGGATGATTAGGACCAAGATTAAGAAACATAAAATCTTCATTTATACGAGAGGATCTAAACCCCCAGTCCTCTGGTTTAAAAGTTAGAGACTCCATAGCTGAATCTTCTTTATCTTTTGTTAGCTGAAAAGGATCAAACTCAGTAGCACGAGCTGGATAATCTTTTCGGAGAGGATATCCTTGCCAGTAATGCGGCATAATCAATCGTGTTAAATGCGGATGACCGATGATATCAATACCAAACATCTCCCAAGTTTCTCGCTCATACCAATTTGCGTTAGAAAAGATATGGCTAATAGTTGGTACACTCAAAGAACTTTCTAATAATGCAACTTTAATCATAAGATCATAATTATTTTTAATAAAAATAAAGTGGTAAAAAATAGAAAAATCTGCTTTGGGTAATCCATAACGAGAAACTCTATGACGTTCATCCATTCCATGTAAATCATATAACATAATGTATGGTGCAACTAACGCATGCAAAAACGAAATGATTTCAATAAGCTGTGATTTTTTCACCCAGATCACAACTAAATCCATTCGTGTAACTTGTATACTAAAAGCATGTTTACCAAATCGGTTATACAACTGGCTCATTATAGAGTCATACTTATGACTATCTTCTTGACATGGTGTATTTATAGAGGCTGTCGTAGTTAAATCAATCATAACTTGCTCACCATTATTACTCATCTAACTAAAATCATTATATATCGCTCACAAAATATAAATCTTGCGTAATAAAAGCAATATTAAGAATATAATTCTTACCTCATCAGTCTTTATAGAATTATTAATTAATATTTCAAATCTCATCTATCTGTCTTAAAGTAGACACAGAAATACGTTCTTCATTTTTCCTATCTCGCTCAGGCTTAAGATTCGCACGATAAACACCCTGATCATCAATGATAGATGATAATGGTCGTCGTTCTTGTTTGATTGTTTCTTGTAGAAGTAAAAGAGCCTGCATATAGGCCTCTGGACGCGGTGGACATCCTGGTATATATATATCGACTGGAAGAAACTTATCCACGCCTTGCACTACTGAGTAGATGTCATACATGCCACCCGAATTAGCACATGCCCCCATGGAAATAACCCATTTCGGAGCCAACATTTGATCATAAAGACGCTGTATGACCGGAGCCATCTTTATAAAACAAGTTCCTGCAACTACCATAAAGTCTGCCTGACGCGGAGAAGAGCGAATGACTTCTGAACCAAATCTAGCGACATCATGTACAGACGTAAATGCAGTAGTCATCTCAACATAACAACATGATAAACCAAAATTAAATGGCCAAAGAGAGTTTTTACGTCCCCAATTAACAAGGTTATGTATAGCATGCTCCAGCTTTCCAAAATATACGTTTTGATGAACATATTTATCTAAAGGATCACATACAATATCCTGCTTTTGAAGTGGATAAGAATCATCTTCTTTCTCTGGGTTGGGACGAGTTAAAATATAGTCCATTTTTAACCTTTACATTATGTTTTTTTCTTAACGTGCGAAATAGTAGCATATACAATTTTTACGTTTCGGGAGGGAGGAGACCAATCTAATGCCCTGTTTCGAATAAGATAAAATAAACTAACAAGTAATACTAAAACAAAAAGACTAGCTTCAATAAAACCAATCCAACCACTTTCACGAATAGAAACTGACCATGCATAAAGATATAGGGCTTCAACATCAAAAATAACAAAAAACATAGCAACTAAATAAAATTTTGCTGATACACGTAACTTCCTTCCCCGAACTGAAGCAATACCAGACTCAAAAGGGGTATTAGTATATCTTCCTTGCAAAGCGCTACCTAAAAACCAAGCTCCAAGAAGCATGATAAAACACAAAAAAATAGCAGAAAAAATAAAAACAAAAAAGGGCCAATTACAAGTAAATTCTGTTATAGGTTGCAGCATAACTTTATTACCGTTATAATATATACATTGTATTTCAACATTCGCCTTCTCAGAACGAATTCATTTCATATAAATTTTTAATAGACCAAAATCATTAATATTCATTACAATAATCATATGTCCTTAATTAGTAGCTAAAAAATCTATCAAGATTATTATAATAGATAATTAGAGTATATAATATACAAACATATTTTATTAAAAAGATACCATCTAATCACTTTTCTTTTATATATTTTACATTTTAAATGTAAAAACACTATGACTTCATATAAAAATAAAGCTTAATGTATGAGATAAAATATCACTGCCTTGACCATATAAAATTAGAAGAATTATAATAATATAGATCTTACGGATTACCATTTTTTCAGAAAATTAACAATTTTTTAAAAATATTATTTTTATAAAAATAAAGTATATAAATAATCAATAAAAACTCAATAAGCGCTTTAATTATTAGAGTAGAATATTAAAATAAAATATTTTTATATTGCATGTTATCTTATAATGCCTCCAACAGAAATAAACCCTATAATAATAGAAAATTATTTCTATCGTCTATCAAAAATGGTTGATATGAGATTTTATCTCAGACTTTTTAAAAATATCTATTACTACATATTAAATTATTAATAATAGAAATAAACGGCTAACAGCCAGAGATGACATGAATAAATCACACAAAAATTGCGTACAAAAACAATATTTGATTAACAATTCTGTTATAAAATCTTAAAGATAAAAATTATATTTAATATAAGATGCGAGATAATAACATCTAAAAAAATTTAGAAGAACCCTTTTTAAACAAAAATAAAAAATAATATTGCAAATATGTCAATCTCCTTTTTAGATAGAACCTGGTATTTTATCAAATACAATATAAACTATAATAGTTTAAAACTATAATAAAGAGTCAGTCTATCTTACAGAATATTGTGGTTTATCTAGATCTGTACCCCATTCAGTTTTCTCCTCAAACATCTTGCGATGTAATATCTGCATAATTTGTTCAGCCTCATGACCATGAACTAAATAACACAACGTGGATCTACTAAATCTATAACACATCAATCGAATATTAAACAAATCTAACAAACTAAATATCTCTTGACTAATACTATAACATCCAGAAATCTGATTACCAATAATTACCACCAATGCTAGATTATCTTCAATTTCCACCTCACATACCAAAGACAAATCATCTAATAATGATTGTGTTAGTACACTGTTTTGGAAAAAATTTTTACGAGTAGAATCTAGCGTCAATAGAAAAGATGAATCAGACAACATCATGAGATCTAACGAAAAACTATGACATGCCAAAATCTTGAATACTTCATCCATATAAAGAGGATTACATAAAACATTTCGACTGCGTAACGTTAATAAAATCTGTTGACGACGCAAAGTGATAGCGCGAAAAATAGGAAGATTATGCATCTTATGACACACTATAGTCCCACCATCCATAGGATTTTTACTAGATCCCACAAATACTGACATATCACTGCGTAATGCAGGTAATAATGTCGATGGATGCAATACTTTAGCACCAAAAGTGGCCATCACAGAAGCTTCTTCAAGCGTTATTTTGTCAATGCGTTTTGCAGAAGGAATTAAATGTGGATCAGTCGTATAAATTCCTGGAACATCTGTCCAAATATTAATACTATGCGCATGAAGCGCTTCACCCAGAATAGACGCAGTATAATCACTTCCCCCGCGACCAAGTGTTGTAGTTCTCCCATTTCCTTCTTGGCCAATAAATCCTTGTGTAACAATTAATGATTCTTTAATGCGCGGCTTTAAATGATGATTCACTAACCCTAGTAAATCTGAAATCTTTGGTTCAGCGCAACCAAAACGAGAATTGGTACGCATTACTCTACGTACATCAAACCATTCTACCGCTACATGACGCTGATGCAAAACCTCAACAAACAGAAAAGTAGACATTACTTCACCATAACTCATTAACTCATCAGTTAATTCTAGAGATGGATTTCGTTCTGCCGATTCAGAAAGACTAACAATGTTTCTCATAATACATCGAATCTGATAATAAAGAACCCTCTGTTGTTTCATTTTTTTGATAATTGCATCTTGAATCTTGAATATTTCATCCAATATGATAATTCGAGAATTCTTTTTTTTTCCTGCAGCTAAAGCGATTAGTCGATCTGTTACACCAGAAGACGCAGAAAGAACTACTAATCGTATGTTTTTGTTAGCTGATACAACGTCAGCGCTTCTATTCATAGAAGTATAATTAGAAACACTAGTTCCACCAAATTTTGCTACAATCAAGTTCTCGGATATCAAAATACATACCTTTGCGCCAGATTTAAAAACCTGATAAACATAGAAAACATAGCAATAGATAGAAAAAAATAAAAAAATAGAATGACCAATAAACTCTACTCATTAACTTGATACATTTTTAATATCTATGCCTAGTTACAGAAAATCAGTATCACTTATTAAACTATCTTAATAAACTAGTTATATCAAATATCACACCTACCTTGTCCGTAACTTCAAAAGTTTTACTAAAAATAAGACAACTTACCTAGAAAAAATGTTGCCTTATTCTAGCAAGACTTATTCATAAGAAATATAAAAGAACTTTTTTATTTTGTATAAAATACAATGCATAACTATAATTAAAAACATATTATTAACGAATTTTGATCATTAGATCAAAATCACTCTTATTTATTAACTCTAACGATCAATCAATCATCAATAACAGACACTACTAGTATATGACACTACATTTTATTATTATTTTTTGTCAACCATGCTTTCTATTTAACCCCCCAGCATCCCCTTCACTTAATTGTTGAGATGAATTCTTAAAAATTCAGTATCAATCTAAATATATAACAATCTTTTATTATATTTCTAGGTAAAATATTAAAATTATTTCAGTATCCTACGAATAGGATCTCTATTTTTATCAATTAAAATCATCAAAAGAATAATATCGAACAGAATTTTCAATTACCAATAAAATCTAAAAGAAAACCATCGACAAGAAAAAGAATAGCCTATATAAATCTTAATCCAATATTACACCTAAGCGATCCGCTAGATCCTCATAGGCATCAATTAAACCAGGTAAACCACACCTATATATGTCCTTATCCATTTTATTTAGCGTATCCCTATCCCAAAGACGCGCGCTATCAGGTGAAAATTCATCACCTAATACTACTTTCCCATCAAAAAGACCAAACTCTAATTTAAAATCTACTAAAATTAAATCTAAACTATCAAACAATCTGTACAGAAAATCATTTATCTTAAAAGATAAGCCGCGCATGCAAACAAGATGATTCATATCCACCAAATTCAAAGTCTGACAATGAGACTCATTAACCAATGGATCGTGCTTAGAATCATTTTTTAAAAAAATCTCAAAAATTGGAGGATCTAGAACTCTTCCTTCTACCACTCCCAACCGTTGTACTAAAGATCCAGCGGAGCGATTACGTATAACACATTCTAGAGGAATCATATCTAGATTTTTTACGACAACCTCATTGTGAGAATAAAGAGATTGTACGTGAGTTGATATCCCAGATTTCTCTAACATTGACATAATAAAATAATTTAATTTATTGTTAATCAAACCCTTACGTTTAAAATATTCAATACGTTTACCATCTAGTGCAGAGACTGCATCACGAAATTCAATCACCAATAAATCCGGATCATTAGTACTATATAAGGTTTTGACTTTGCCCCGATATAACTCATATTTCTTTTGTATCATATATACTGACCTATAAGTAAAATGATAATGGCTAGTATTGTATTACGTCTTCATTCCCTCTGAAATATTCTAATCAATAATTGCGCTCTATAAAGAACTTCATATAGAAACGCGAAAAAATCTATCTTAACTTAATTTACAAACAATATTAAAATAATCAATCGGTTTACTCTGCACTGATATTAAAAAAATTAAAACCCAAAAAACTGGATAACTTCATATAATAAAACATAGAAACCCAGATCTTTTCTAAAATCTATCAGTACAATATGAAAAACAAATATTCTGTTTCTCAAGGTAAAAGGTCAAAAATACAATTTGTAAAAAAATAAAATGAAAGTATTACTGAAAATCAAATGATAATCATAAATTATTAAATAAAAATTATTTCAGTATTAGTTAAATAACATGATCTTAATTTAACTAACAGGTCTTGCTTACAAAAAAATCAATTTACTTCATTTATTAATACATACTACCCATTATAAATTTTCTACATCTTATATCTTCATTTTACATATATAATATATATAAATTTCCATAAAACAACAAACTAATCATCTATTTCTTAAATGAATAAGCCTTCATTAATATCATTGATCTATTCAACCGTCTTTTGGGCATTCATATTATTCCAATACCATCCATATTAAAATGTATGCTAATTTTAACTACAAATATCCTTTTTATCAAAAATTAATAAAATCTCTAAATAAACACATACCAAATATCTCTACTTATTCAAAATAAGTAATTTTTCTTAAAATTATAGCTTTCCTATTCTAAGAAACCTCTTTTTAATCCTGGAATCAAAACCCCCTCATACGTAAAATTCTCAATCATACTTATCATCAAACCATAACATTCGGATTAAAAATCCGAAACATAAATGCTTCTTCTAGCAAGAAGAAATCAATTATTCACAAATCATGCATTGATTTTCACAACTAGACTAAACATATAAATTATATGTTATCAATGTAATTATCAGTAATATTTATGAAAAAAATCTTCTATATCAAATTTTTAAAAAAAGCCTTAGTAACAATATTGTCACAATCTATCATAGATGTGTATACAAAAAATATTTAATGTCAAATCTGTAGCAATACAGATAAAATTAATTTAACATAATTCCAAAAATTTTTAATCCAATAAATCAAAAAAAACTAAACAAACTATTTATATAAATATTTATTTATAAATCTTTTAAAATTATAAATCTCAACCAAAACCGCATCTCACACAAACATTAACACAGATGGAACGCCAACATTTTTATATCCCTCAAAACTAAAACTAACGATACTCGTAACTCACTTGCTCTCTTGTCCATATCCTTGAATAACAACAAAATAATCAACATAGTCCTTATGTTTTTAATTTTTTTAAACAAATTAGATTTAATCTCAAAAAAAGAAAATCATTAAATCTGTCCTATAAATATAGATAAAATAAAAATTTTAAAAAATATTATAATTAGGAATAAAAAGGTTTTTTTAAAAAATTAAGCTTTATTACTAAATATAATTATGTGATTTAATCATCATTAAAACGCTAATTTGTCAACAATCGATTATCACTTTATACTCCCTCTTTAACTAAATATAAAATAAATATAAAAGTTGCATTGTCTAATATGATTATTAGTCAATCAACAATAGAAATAAAAATATCAATATAATGGTCCTGTCTAGCTAATACTAACCTTATTAACAAGCACCTCTAGAAGAAGTGTCTTTTGTAAGTTTAATTACGAATATATTAATATATTATAAATTTTTATTTAAAATAACAAATAAGAAAATTATATAAATATCAACCAGTTTTACTAATATACATTAATTTTTATCCTCTATAAATAATATAATATATCAGCTTCAACTTAAAGGAGACCAATTGTCTGTAATGCTCTCTCAAGAGCAATACAACTTGATTGCGTTAGGGGCGTCATCGGAAGTCGTAACACATCAGTTTCTATTAAGCCCAATCGTTTTGCAGCCCACTTAACTGGAATAGGATTGGGTTCAATAAATAATTTCCGATAAAGACAATCTAACCGATCATTTAAGGATCGGGCTTGTAAAAATTTATTTTTCTTTGCTAAATCACACAGATGAAACATCTCATAAGCTGCAATATTAGAAGTGACAGAAACCACACCATGTCCACCTAACTGCATAAAATCTAGTGCAGTAGGATCGTGACCACTTAATAAAATAAAATCAGATTTAATAAGAGACTTTAGTTGACTTACTCTTGATAAATCTCCAGTAGCTTCTTTAATTCCGATTATATTTTTAATTTGAGCCAATCTTTGAATAGTAACTGGTAGTAGATCTGTTCCGGTCCTCGAAGGAATGTTATATAAAATTTGAGGTAAATTAGTACTAATAGCAATTTCTCTAAAATGATGGTAAAGACCTTCTTGCGTTGGACAATTATAGTACGGAGTTATAGTCAGACAGCCGGATAAACCAGTATTTTCAAGACTTTGAGTGAAAATTATACCTTTAGAAGTTGAACAAGATCCAGTTCCAGCAATCACTGGAATACGATTATCTGCTAGCTCTAAAGTAAGAAGAATGACATTGTAACGCTCTTTATCAGTTAAAGTAGCCGATTCCCCTGTAGTACCAGAAATAACTATGGCTGATGTACCACTTTTAATATGATAATCAATTAATCTTTTTAAACTAATACGGCAAATCTTACCTCGTCTATTCATTGGCGTAATTAATGCAACTATACTACCTTCAAACATCACATATAACCCCTGCATAAAAACACAAAAACTATAATTTTTATATAAAAAAATCAAAATAACAATCGTATTTATTCATTCCACTAATCTTAGTGTATTATTGATACATAATTCATTTATAAGAATATTTCTTTTAGTATATTACTCAATAATACACCCCTTTGTTGACTCTTTAAGTATTTCAAACACATAATAAATTTTACTCAATCATAAAAAATATATTCCTAAAGCTCAACGCTAATCCTATGAAATGTAGATTTCAAATATAATTATAATTCAATATTATAACTTATTGAATTAACATGTTTCTCAAGTTAAAATACAAACAATTCATCAAACATGTATGAATATTATAATTATAGAAAACTCTATATTATAACTTTTCTAATAGAAAATCTTTATATGTAGCCTCCTTTTCTTGTTCCTGTTGTATCATAAAAATAAATGAGCTTCGATTATTGCAACTTAAGTAAATTTTAAAATATCTTCTGACTATAATTGATCATATCAATATCTTTGGTAAAAACTCTCTTACATCTTATTACCATTCTTGTTCCTCTAACATAAGGAATAAATAAAATAATACTTTTAAAATTTATTAATTAAAAATTAATGATGAAAGTAAAATACTTTTTATAAAATCTCTATACAATCTCTAGCAATCTACAATACCTAAAATCATATAATATAAAAAAATAATATTACATAATTCACATTCTAAAAGGTCTAATATGATAAAAATCAATACAGTCATATAAAAATCTCAAATTTTATTTGCAACTGTCTCCTTTAATCAATCTAAATTCCTTACTCTCTATATCCATCAAGATATCATTTTGATTAAAAGTCAAAGTTAAAACTTGTTGATTCATAGTCTGATACCGCGATTCTCTCCTACAAACATAATGCCAAATATTACTTTGGGATGAATTATGAATCATAGGCCTCCCTAATAAATAAGAAATCTGCTGTTTAGTCATACCAATACGAATTTTTTCAATGCTTGCAGTTGTTAGGCAGTCTCCTTGATTCAGATTGTTCCTGTATAGCACTTGATCTATAGTAGAGCAACTAGAGCTAATTATTAATAATAATATTGGAGCAATCCAAGATTTATAACGTAGCATAAATTTTTATTCCCTGTAATCTAGACATTTTATTTCCTCAAAACTATGAATCCAAGTATTCATAGTGTTGAGTCTAATTGTCAGTATACATATAAATTCATAATGACATAAACTTAAATACATATTTGCACGATATAATTTTAATATAAACATAAATTCACTATTTTCTTTATGATCTATATTTAAATATAGAGTAAGATCGAAATCCAAAATATATATCTATGATTCCAAATTTAAAATTTAATCAAGCGGTACTCGACAAACAATGCAATCTATTCTTCTAAAAAACTAAAGAAAAAAATCATGCATAACTTTTATGACTCTATTAAAAAAACTATTGATACTCAAGGATTTCGCTGTCCAGAGCCAATTATGATGATTCGCCAAGCTATTCGGAATATAGAAGACGGTGAAACTCTGCTCATTCTCTCTGACGATCCATCAACAACCCGAGACATACCTAACTTTTGTCGCTTTATGGGGCATATTCTTATATTTAAAAAAACTAAAAACTTACCATATCAATATCTCATAAAAAAGGGATTAGCATAAAATAATAACCTATTTTATTAGATAACATGCATGTACGTTAGATCAATAACAATATATTAATAATCTTTGTCTTTCTTTTAAAGAAAAGCATATTGAGATTTTTATTTCTATGCAATATTATGCAGATTCTTATTTAAACAAGAAACTATATATCAAAAACAGGAAAAATAGATCTCAAAGAAATGAAAATTAAATATACTTATACCAACATAGATTACATTTAAAAACTATAAAAAATAAACAAATAATTTATAAAATAAAATATAAATATTAAATTATAAATATTCTAAAGATAATTAATTTTTACTTAAAAATAAAATTGATTCAAAAATAATAGTACAATTTACCTTTTTGTAAAAAAGAGTCATTCATTTAATTCTAATTAAATATTATTTTTGAATTTATATACTATATTTATAGTAGAAAAGTCTTTTTATAAAAAAATAAAAAACTAAATAAAATAAAAATTTTTATAACATTTTACTAAATAAGTATATAAAAATCTTTGTACTTAGTACCATAAATACCTAGACTAGTTATTTTATTTCATATGATAACCTATTAATACAATGTCAAATCATACCAATATAATGCACTTGACAAAATCAGCATGTATACTAATTGATTATGATAAAATAAAAATACCAAAACCCAGTAAATTCAAATTATCTCACCCTCTTCTGATCTCCCTAATTATACATCTTAATCATAATATTTTAATATATTTGTATAAAACCACAGAAAGAAAGTCCTATAAAAAATGATGTCATAAATATATGGTTATAACAACAAAAAATCACTACCTAATTCTTAAAAAATACAAGACTTTATGAATCTAAAGTTATTTTTTATAAAGTCATATAACAAAATTAATTAAATATCATCAAATCTATTATCATTCACCTTCTACATAAAAACCTAGACAAATTAATCACCTAACAATTCAGTCTATTAATACTATGCTATAAAACCTTTTACTAAGCTATAGTACTAAACGCCCTCCAAGGAGATAAATAAAAAAAATAATAGAACCAAAAAAAGAAATGAAATTATAACAATCGATTACCAACCCATCTAAACTATCAAAATCATTATACATTCTTCTCATCTTCTCATCAGAAGATGATAATTTTAAATTTGTAAATATGTAAATATGCTAGATACATTTGTTTCAAATATATATTCACAATAATAAAACCCATCTCTTTACAAAAAACCCCTTCGACATAAAATTACACCGACAATAAAATATTAATACATATAAATCTTATAACCACTAAGAAGAATAAAATTAATAGTTAGCTTTGATATTTGAAAATATGATATATTTAATTAAATTTAATTTACACTTTCTTCATAAAAATAGACTGATATAAATCAAACTAAACCAGTAGTAAATATAAAAATAATATATCTGAAGTTACTTGAATATATACTTCAATTATTGATATAATCTTTTTTAAAGATTTAATAATTTAAATTATTTCCTAGCGAAAATTAGAAAAATCAATCTTTATGACTATATCATCATATAATCGATATAGTAAAAAACTAAAAAAACACCAACCTCAGATCTAAACAAATTTATAATATATATTTTCTAATACTAATATTAGTAAAAAATAAAAAATATTTCCTTAATCTATAATCAATGTACATATTCTTCTAATTTCTTTTTATAAAAATTAAGAAAAATAGATAGGAAAATTTATTACGTTCTCTTTATCTCTTCATGTATGATGTATAAAAATACTCATAGATTTTATCTTATAAAAATAATCTTATCTAATTCAATATATCTCAATACGGTCTTATGAAATACTAACTCACGCCATAAATTATCACAATTATCCTTTTCATTTTACTAATGCATCTGAATAAAAAAATTATTTTCAAAAATAAATACGTCAAGATATATGAGTTTCCTTTTCAAATAACTTTGAACATATCATAGAAATAATACTTATATCAAAAATACTACCTATTTAAACAGTAAATACTAGTACACCAAAACTATAACTAAATGATTAGGACTCTAGACTATTATCTGTATAATAAATCTCTTCTAAGAAAGTCGAAAAATAAAAAAATATAATTTTACCAAAATTTTAAAATTATAAATACAAACATCATTAGTTGTTTAGACCAAAAATAATTGATTGAACTAGATCAAGTTTCTACTTTTATAGAATTAAATAATAATAAAAAATTCAAAAATTAAAAAAATAAAATTATTCTCTTTTTCTGTATAAAATATTTTCCTGTTTGCAGAATTCTCTGTGAGAAGATTAAGGTTGATGACATAAAAATTTATAATATCCAAAATTGATTATCCTGATAAAAACCTGCGCATTTTATTTTCTCTATTCCATATATTAAAGATGAATACATCACATATAATAAACACCTAGATTAATATCATAATGATAGCTTCTTTTTAAAGAGTTAAAAATTAAAACCTAAACCTAAAAATACTTCAAAATAAAAAAATAAAATAAAATAATAAAATCAAATATACTTCTTGATCATCCAGCATCTTTTAAAAATTCATTATGCTAATTAAATTAAACTTTATCATATTATAAATGAATACAATAGAAATTGTATAATATAGAAATTCTCAACTATACCAAATATTGATATATTGAACCCGTCTTAATCAAGCATTAAGAATCTAATTTTGGGTTTTTTGAAAAAAAGATTAAATTTTCATTTTTGTCTTTTTAGACCAAAAAATATACGAAAATATTCATAGAATAATTTTGCCATAAGATTATTATGAAACATAAATGCTATATCTAAGATTCCATATCTGAAATTATTTTCAGTAAATCTCGCTTTCTATCATTAATAAATATTTTATATGCTATCTAATAACTTATCTATTTATATTAATATATGTAAGATATTAATTTTCATTCCTTATCTAATCCATCAAGTTGATATATAAAATGACAATAAATAATAAATAGACTATAGATATTAATCAACTTATAAAAAAGAAAATTTGATATCTTTTCATGAGAACAAAATTATGAAAAAAAACCAAACTAATATTTGTACAACATCGAAACCATAGGTGTTTACTAGTTAATTGAAATAAAAATTCTAAAAATCATCCTGAAAACTATTTATGTTCAGTATTATATAGTAAATTATAAAAAATAAATAATAAAAAATAAAAGACCAACAGTCAATAAAACATTACTGTATTGTACGCAATAATACAAATCACTATAAGCACTAAATTCTAGAATTTTAAATCTAATAAATATTAAAATAAATTTCTATAAGTTATTGATTATTTTAAAAAAATGTTAGATCTTATTAAGGTTATGCAATAATAAATTTATTTCAGAAATTTTTTTGTATATCTGTATCTCAAAATACCCTTCTTATCAAATACCTTAAAACTCTTCTCATCTAAATAATCATGATCTTAACTGAGAAGAATTAAGTAACATGTCTTATTCGATTATCAATCGATAAGATTTTTAAGTGTGCACGCTTAAAGACGTGCAATATTTTCATACTTTAATAATCTAAAATATATTAAAATTCATCTGCTAAATTTCTCTAAAAAATACAACCATAACATATGCGGTCAATATCAAATCAAAATAAAAAAACCTAATTAAAAATCCTAAGTCGACTCCCTTAAATAAACGAGATTTCATCCTAAAGTTAATTTTGTTATAATATAAATTATCAACATATTTTTTATGACTTAACTATCTAATTCTTCATTCAGAAACATTGATTATTTAAACATTACTTAATATTTACATCTAGATCACTTTTTTCTATTACTTTAACTTAACTTAATTAAACTATAGTAATAAATAACGTTAACTTTCAAAATGTTAAAAAGAATTAAAAATAAAATCTTGATCATTAATATAAATAACCTTGTTGACATATATAACAATACCATATTGATCTCAATCATCATTACTCATTATTCAAACTATAAAGAATTTAAGACCCAGACAAATAGACAGTTTGTTATAAAAGTTCTAAATCTAATTAATTTTCTCTATAAAAATAAGAATAGACCAAAAAAGAGGTTGTACATTTAGTCAATCAATCCAGACTAAATGTAAAAAAAATAGCATTCATTCCAGTTCCAATAAGAAACAACTATTCTAAATATACTATATAAAATATCCATAATATTAAATAATTACATGGTTAATTCAATATTAATAATTAAGAATTAAAGAAGACTAAAAAATTTTAAATCTAAATTTGAAGTAATATAATGTTGCCTTTCTTCAAAATAATTACTTTAAGTCACTAATAAATAAGACAAAATACATCTTTAATCATCATGTATTAAAATAACACACCTTTCTACTACTAGTTAAAAATGACAAAATAAGAATGAAGAAAAAGACAGTAACTAAATTAAATGTACTATAATAATCATATCTATCAGAATGTACTATTATAAAGTGAGTTATTTTATGACTTAAAATATCATTAATTTATTCTAATAAAAACAAATCTAAAAAACTACACACATACAAGCTATTACGTAGTATACACTACATTATAGTTTTATAACGAAGTATTAACTATTAGAGTTATATGTTATGTTAGAAAAAAACACTTCTGAAATATCTTTTCAAATTCAACGAATTTATACTAAAGATGTCTCTTTTGAGGCACCTCATACACCACAGATATTCCAACAAAGTTGGGAACCCGAAGTTAAAATGAATATTGAAACGAGCTCAAGTCAATTATCTGATAAAACATATGAAGTCTTACTACGAATAACCGTAAATGCAACTATTGGTAGCAATACTGCATTCCTCTGTGAAGTACAACAAGCAGGAATTTTTTTTATAGAGAACATTGAAGATGATCAAATGGCATATACCCTCTCTGTATCTTGCCAAAATATTATACATCCCTATGCAAGTGAATGCATTGCAAATTTAATATTACGTGGAACATTGCCCCCTCTGAATCTTGGGCCAATAAACTTTGAGAAACTATTCATAGAATCTCTTCATCAGACAAACCACACTACATAACCTAAGGAAGATGATGCATAACTCTAATGCTGTGATGAGCATTATAGGCTCTGGTTGTTACGGCACCGCATTAGCGATTACCTTAGCTCGTAACGGCTATAAAGTGCTATTATGGGGACGTAATCAATCTCATCAAGATCGTTTACAAATCAACCGTTTTCATCATAACATCCTTCCTCATACACCTTTTCCACCTAATTTAATCATTGAAAAAGATATTAAAAAAACGATAAAAGCTAGCCGAAATCTACTTTTAGTAGTACCAAGCTATGTTTTTGGCGAAGTCTTACAATATGTAAAACCCCACCTTCGTTCTGATTCTCGTTTAGCATGGGCTACTAAAGGATTAGAAAAAGGAACTGGAAGACTGCTACAAGACGTAGCACATGAAATACTTGGTGATAAAATCCCTTTAGCTGTCATATCAGGACCGACTTTTGCTAAAGAAATGGCAGAAGGTATGCCAACCGCAATTACCTTGGCCGCAACAGATCATTCTTTTGCTTCAGAACTTCAACAAATTTTGCATTGCGGCGCGAACTTACGGGTATATAAAAATACTGATTTAATCGGTGTACAACTGGGTGGTGCAATTAAAAATATTATTGCTATTGGAGCTGGCATCTCTGATGGCATCGGCTTCGGCTCTAACACCCGAACCGCTCTTATAACTCGTGGGTTAGCAGAAATGAGTCGCATGGGTACAGCGCTAAATGCTAATCCTTCTACGTTTACGGGCATGTCTGGACTAGGTGATTTGGTTCTTACGTGCACAGATAATCAGTCGCGTAACCGACGATTTGGAACCATGCTAGGCACCGGTAAAAGCGTGGAATACGCTATAAAATCTATCGGTCAACTTATTGAAGGATGGCACACCACTAAAGAAGTAAAAACACTGGCTTTACGCCACAACGTTGAAATGCCGATCACGGAACAAATTTACCAAGTTCTATATTGTGGTAAAAATGTCAAAGAAGCCGCATATTGTTTACTAACAAGACAAAGAAAAAATGAATATCACAGTAAATAAAATATAATTAAACACACGATTCATGAATAATATAATAATTTTGTGTAAGGAGAACATAGTAATGACATGCATAAAACCTGAAAACATTTGGCGTCACATCAGAATAGAGGCACACCAACTATCTGAATGTGAGCCAATGTTAGTCAGTTTTTATCACGCCATGCTTTTAAAGCACGATCATCTTGAAAATGCCTTGACCTATATTCTTACTAATAAAATTTCAAACACTTCTATATCAGAAGTATCTATGCAAGAAATAATTAAAAATGCTTACGAAGAAGATCCAACAATGATCACTTCTGCAGCATACGATATCTATGCAGTGCGTAATCGTGATCCAACTGTCGACAAATATTCTACGCCAATACTGTATTTAAAAGGATTTCATGCTTTACAGATCTATCGTATTACCCACTGGTTATGGAGAAAAAATCGTAAAGCTCTTGCTATCTATCTACAGAATGCTATTTCAGTCATATTTTCTGTCGATATCCATCCTGCAGCACAAATTGGACGTGGGGTAATGCTAGATCACGCTACTGGCACTGTTATAGGCGAAACAGCAGTGATTGAAGACAATGTCTCAATTCTCCAATCAGTCACTCTTGGCGGAACTGGTAAAACAAGCGGTAATCGTCACCCAAAAATCCGTGAAGGAGTTATGATTGGAGCTGGCGCTAAAATTCTTGGTAATATTGAGGTAGGGTCTGGAGCTAAAATAGGAGCTGGATCCGTGGTCTTACAACCAGTTCCTCCTCATACGACAGTTGCCGGTGTTCCAGCAAACATTGTTAAAAAACCAAATAACAATATGCCATTAATGGAGATGGATCAACGCTTTAGTGGAAAAAGATCAGGCTTTGAATATGGCGATGAAATTTAAGAAATATCTCTTATAAAATTTAGATCGTGTGAATATAAAATACTGTTTTATACCCCTCACTAATTACCTAATCTTCTTTAAATAAATAAATAAAATACTTAGTACTAAGACAAAATTCGTAATAATTATTATAGAACCTTTTCAATTCCCTCTTTCTTAAGAGGGAATAACAAAATGACCAAAAACTAACTACAGAATGCGTATTCTATTATTCTAATTAACTCTCTTTCTATATTAAAAATTCCTTTTATAGCTCTTCTTGTGCTATAAATTAATATAATCTAATATTACTATATAGAAAAACCTATCAACTTAAGACAGATTGAATTATGTATTTCTTATAAACTATAAAACATATACCCATTGTCTAGTTAAGATAATATAAGTATAACATTAATATTTCAATCTTATATCTATTTCCCGTAGCTCATACATAATCCTATTATGACTCAATGAACAATCACTAGGCTAATCTTTTTTAAATCCATAGCTATTTTTATTAAAAACCTTATTTACTAAAAATAATACAATATAAAGTTTAACTTTAAAAATATTAATATCTTTAAAAGAAGGTATACTTATTATCTTCCTAATATCTATAAAACCATCTTTGCAATAAAAATTACTTCCTATCTTTAGGAATTTCTAAAAAATCTCTTACAGTTAAGATGGACTTTAATTTATGAATATAAATGGAATCCTAAAGTGCTTTCATTAATTAGAGAAATAAGTAACCAAGATACTCCAGCTATTATAGATACCCCTTTTTTCTTAAAAATAATGCAAATATCTAACTAATCACATCTCATAGAGCCCTCTCCAAACCACCTAGCTTAATATAGAAGATCATCGGTACCATCAATTTTAATATAATTTTTTAGCAGTCTCTAACCAATCACGCTTAAAGGGACGCTTCATATTTTCAATAGCATCAATAATATTATGATGCACCATCTTTTCATTTTGAATACCTACACAACACCCACCGAAACCTTCTAATAACAACTCGGTTGCATATGCACCCATTCTCGACGCAAGTATACGATCATAAGCTACCGGAGCCCCACCTCTCTGAATATGCCCCAAAACGGTCACACGTGTATCACGCTTAGTTTTTTGTGCAATGTATCCTGCTAGTATATTTATATCACAGAGATGTTCAGTAATTGCTACAATCGCATGCTTTTTACCTTTAGCAATCCCAGCTTGTATTTCATGTACAAGATCTTCACGAGTATTCAGTGTTTCTGGTAAAACAATGAATTCACATCCACCTGCAATTGCAGCTGCTAAGGTAAGATCACCGCAGTGGCGTCCCATTACTTCAACAATTGAAATTCGCTGATGCGAAGAAGATGTATCACGTAAACGATCCATAGCCTCTACCACTGTTTCCAAAGCAGTGAAATAACCAATAGTATAATCTGTTCCAGCTACATCATTATCAATAGTTCCTGGCAAAGTAATGCAAGGAAACCCCATTTCAGTTAAGGACTTAGCACCAATATATGATCCATCACCACCAATCACCACTAGAGCATCAATACCACGTTGTTTCATATTCTCAATAGCAACACCACGAACTTCCTTGGAACAAAATTCTGGAAAACGAGCAGAACCTAAAAATGTACCACCACGATTAATCATATCTGATACACTATAGCGATCAAGAGTCACCATCCTGTCTTGATATAATCCTAAATACCCATCATAAATCCCAAAAATTTCAAGACCTGCACTCAAGGCAGTGCGAACCACGCCGCGAATAGCTGCATTCATTCCTGGGGCATCTCCACCACTAGTTAAGATACCTATCTTATTAATCATGAAAACCTCATAGAATATTAATAACACTCATAAACAATAAACAATCAAGATAATATTTATATAAAAGCTATAAATATAAAATTAATAAAAAAACTAATAAATTAATAAAAAGTAATTAATCAAACTAAATAATATTTACCGATTAATCAGTATAATCTTTTTATTATATTTAATTTCCTGCATCACTGGATACATCAAGTTCATTACTACGGTCGTAGTAATGCTCAATTTTCTTTCTTAAGATCTACTCGTTTTTCCATAATAATTTATTAACATAGCATAACTTTGTATCCTAATTCTTAGGATAATTTTATTACATAGAATCTTTTATTTCCCAAATGTACCTTGACGCTCTTTATCTACCACAGAACGAGGATCCTGATGAATAAGAACATCAGAACTTGGAAAGATATCAAGTAACGCCTTTTCAATTTGATTAACTATCTTATGAGCCTCACATAACGATAATTGGTCATCCATTTCTAAATGGAGTTGAATAAACCGCGTGGGTCCCGACTGACGAGTACGAATGTCATGTGCCCCACGTATACCTGGCCATACTGAAATCATATCAATGATAAGCTGGTGTTCTCTAGGAGGTAAAGATCGATCAAGTAAAACTTGTATAGCCTCATAAGCCATGCACAAAGCAGAATATAAAATCCATATTCCAACATATAATGCACAAAACGCATCTGCTCGGTAAAATCCATACCAACTGAACGTTATTGCTAGCAAAATCACACCATTCATTACTATATCCGACTGATAATGCAGCATATCTGCACGAATAGCTTGACTCTCAGTCCGTCGTATAACCCAACGCTGAAACATAACTAACGCTAGTGTAGAAAACAATGCTATTAAAATAACAAGCACCTCTACTAACGGTGCTTTTAGTTCTTGAGGTGATGTAAGATTACGTAATCCAGAGAGAAAAAGAAAAAGCGCAGAACCAGAGATCAACATACTTTGAGCGAGAACCGCAAGAGATTCAGCCTTACCATGACCAAAAGCATGTTTAGCGTCAGGAGGCTGAACGGCGTACCGTATAATTAGAAGGTTAGTCATTGAAGCAATAACATCAACTAACGAGTCCACTAGAGCTGCTAGCATACACATAGATTCAGTATGCCACCAGGCATAAAGTTTAATAAACAATAACAGAAAAGAAAGAACCATACCCGCTATAGCCGCTGAAAAAACCTGCCGTACGTATTTGGCGCTCATAACAGCTACCATCCAGTTAAACCTGTTTATTGTATTATACAATAGTCTACATACAGATAAATATCTTATAAAAGAACAAAACGTTTAACTTTATTAAAAAAATATTTTAAATATCATTAAATTTTTATATAATCAATCTAAGTATTAGAGGAGCTATTTTCAATCAAAAACTCACATCTGAAATCATTTCTACAAACCCTATAAAACTACATGGATTATTTAATTTAATCCGTTAATTGTCTAATTATCGATTTAAATCAACTTAATATATCATTAATATGATGTATATAAAAAAAATAAAAAAACAATACAAATTCTTTAATATGTTTTAAAGATAAATATAAATAACATCATTCAACTATCTAACATAATTATGATTAATATACTTAAGAATAACCTTCGTGTTCTAAAAAATAAAAACAATAATCAAGATACTAACAAAATCAAAATAATTTTGAATATAATTTAAAAACAATAATTAAATATATTCACAAACAATCTCTTGGTAAGTGTAGTAGACGATCTAATAGAGACTTTAATCGAAATAAAAAATAAAAAGTATCTATAATTAATAAACTCTAATAACCAACACTATGCCAAAACTCACCTAATGAATAATTATAATTAGATATTACAATAAATAAACCAAAAAGAATAGATTAGATGACTATTTCTATAAAACTATATTATAATTTACACTTAAATAACTTAATTTAATAAAAAAATAAAATACTATTAAATAGACTTACTCAGTTATCTTTAATGAAAGATAACTCAATCATCTCTGATGATATCTACATAGATTTACTGGTAATTACTATTCTATTCTTAATCTACACCTTTATTATATAATAAGTCTAAAAAAACTACCTCTATCTTATTTATAAATTACAGATAAGTAGATAAAACTCTATGCGCCGGTCTTCTATGAAAACCACCTTTCTGAACGAAAAATTCGTAGAACCTCAATTAATAGACATCCGTACAGTAAAACTCCAATCGCTCCATCTTTATAATTGAAAATATAGAGAAAAATACTAGGTAATTTATTAAGTCAATCAAAGCGCTGTTTCTAAAAAAACTTCTAACCATAATAAATTATCACTACAAAATTTCATCCTAATTAATGTTTAATCAAAAAAATATCATGATAACAGCAATAATATTGCTATATAATTTTAACTGACACAAAATAAAGATATAATGTTTCTAAATAAAAATTTAAATATGAGTTAACAACTCATACAATATTACTTTTAAAGAAAGTTGCATCTATAATAAATAAATTATATTATTATATTATTAGAATCATTGCTTGAATTACCCTTATATGCCGAAGTGGCGAAATTGGCAGACGCAGTTGATTCAAAATCAACCGCTGAAAGGCATGCCGGTTCAAATCCGGCCTTCGGCACCATCACATCATCTCATCAAGAAGAACGTAAAATCGAATACAAGCAATAAACCACAATATTAATCATTAATCAAACTAAAAATAAATCAGTACTGTTCATATCCTTGATATTATCAATTACTATATTTCCTAATCTAAATCAATTAAATACTTTCGTAAAAAAAGAATATGGATAAAACATACAACCCAAAAGATATTGAACAACCTATATATGAATTTTGGGAAAAACAAGGTTATTTCAAACCACATGGCGATATTACGCAAGAAAACTTCTGTATTATAATGCCACCGCCAAATATTACTGGCGTATTGCATATGGGACACGCCTTCCAACAAACCATTATGGATATAATGATCCGATACCAACGAATGCAAGGGAAAAATACCCTCTGGCAAACAGGAACCGATCATGCCGGAATCGCTACACAAATAATCGTAGGAAACATGATTTCAGAAGAGGAAGGAAAAAACTTTCAAGAGTATGGACGCGATGCCTTTGTTAAAAAAATCTGGGAGTGGAAAAAACAAGCTAGTTTTTCCATATCCCAACAAATGCGTCGATTAGGTAACTCAGTAGATTGGGAACGCGAACGATTTACTATGGATAAAGGTTCATCATCTGCTGTCAAAGAAGTCTTCGTTCGCTTATACAAAGATAAATTGATTTATCGCCGTAAACGCTTAGTTAATTGGGATACAAAATTACAGACTGCTATCTCTGATTTAGAGATAGAAAATATAGAAAAAAAAGGCTTTATATGGTATATCCGATACATGCTCTCGGACGGAATTACAACTAATTGTGGTCAAAGATACATAACTATTACCACTACACGACCAGAAACAATATTAGGCGATACTGCAGTGGCTGTCAATCCTTCGGATCAACGCTATCAAGACTTAATTGGCAAATTTCTTATTGTACCAATTGTTAACCGTCGCATTCCAATCATTTCCGACATGCATGCAGATCAAAAAAAAGGCACTGGTTGTGTAAAAATTACCCCAGGCCATGATTTCAACGACTACAGTGTCGGATCTCGTCATAAATTGCCAATGCTTAATATCTTAACATTAGATGGAAAAGTGCGCGACCATGCTCAAGTTTTTGATACAGAAGGTAAAAAATCTAATATTTACGATCCAATAATTCCATTGGAATTTCGTGGATTAGAATGCAAGTTAGCTCGTAAAGAAATTCTTAAGGCTTTAGATAGCCTTGGATTAATAGATGAGATTAAACCACATCATCTTACGATTCCGCATAGCGAACGCAGCGGTGTAGTAATTGAACCTATTCTTACCGAACAGTGGTATGTACATACAAAACCATTAGCCAAAATAGCAGTAGAAGCTGTAAAAAGTGAAAAGATCAGATTTGTTCCCAAACAATATGAAAACATGTATTTCGCTTGGATGCAAAATATTGAAGACTGGTGTATTTCGCGCCAATTATGGTGGGGACATAGAATCCCAGCGTGGTACGACCAACATGGCAATTACTATGTCGCCCGCAGCGAACAAGAGGCTCGAAGAGAAAATAATCTTAGCTCAGAAATCGACCTCACCCAAGAAGAAGACGTATTAGATACTTGGTTTTCCTCAAGCCTTTGGACCTTTTCCAGCTTAGGGTGGCCTCTTTCTACTGCAGACCTTCAGACCTTCCACCCAACCAGCATCCTAGTAAGTGGATTCGATATTATATTTTTCTGGATTGCTAGAATGATCATGCTCACCATGTATTGTGTTAAAAACTCTAAAGGGATGCCAGAAGTACCGTTTAAAACCATTTATATCACCGGACTAATACGTGATGAAAATGGAAAAAAAATGTCTAAATCTAAAGGTAATGTTATTGATCCACTAGAAATGATTGATGGCATTTCTTTAAACGAAATGATAAAAAAACGTACAGAAAAAATATATAAACCCAAAATAATAGATAAAATTCGTACGATAACTCAAAAGCAATTTCCACATGGTATTAAACCATATGGCGCCGATGCATTACGATTTACATTAGCAGCCTTAACGTCTACTGGTCGTGATATTCACTGGGACATGAAGCGCTTAGAAGGTTATCGACACTTTTGTAATAAATTATGGAATGGAAGTCGATTTGTCTTAATGAATACTGTAGACAAAGATTGTGGCTTTAATAAAAGCGACATGATATTATCAAATCCAGACATTTGGATTCTTAGTAAATTTAATAATACAGTAAAAGCCTATCACAATGCAATGGAAAACTATCGCTTTGATTTAGTGGCTAATATATTACATACATTCACATGGCACCAGTTTTGTAACTGGTATTTAGAATTTACTAAAGTCATACTCAATCATGGCTCTGAAACGGAGTTGCGAGGGACTCGAAATACACTAGTTTACATACTAGAATCCCTGCTTCGCTTAGCACACCCAGTTATTCCATTTATAACTGAAAACATCTGGCAACGAATTAAAATCATACGTAATATTAGCGATGCAACTCTAATGTTGCAACCAATACCCCAGTTCTCTACGAAATTAATCAACGAAGTAGCTATAAAAGATATTGAATGGGTAAAAGAAGCTATTATCGCAACACGAGATCTTCGTAAAATAGTTAATCTTTCTCCAGATAAATCATTAAATCTTCTTATTCGAAGCCAAAATCAAGATGTTTTTCGTCGTATAAATCAAAATCTTCTACTACTAAAAAACCTATCACGTCTAGATAAACTTACCCTTTTAAAAGAAGGTGAAGACACATCAAAAACCTACAGTAAACTTATCAATGATGCTGAGCTACTCATATTCAATCACCATACCACAGATTATTCGATTGAAATAGAAAACCTCAAAAAAGATATTATCAAACTCGAGATAACTATAAAAAAAATAAATTCTAAATTAAAAAATAAAGGATTTATAACTCATGCTCCATCTTTAATTATATCACAAGAGCAAAAGCGCTTACGAGAATTAGAAATAGAAAAAGATCGACTAATTAACAAACAAATGATGATGTTATCATTATAAAATAAAATTATATAGCTTATGCCTTTAATGTAATTTTGTCTTCGTATAAGACTACATCATTAAAATTAAACCTCATATAGACAAAACGCCTATATAATACAACTATAATCAATATTCATTAATATAAATTATAAAAAAGAAAATATCCGCAGAAATATATAATTAAATAAAACTATAAATCACATTATTCAATCAATTTTTCTACAATCACCAAATTCTATAATCATAGAAAAACTATATTTTATCACCTCCCTTTTCATAGACAGAGTTACGAACTAAGATCATGGAAAAAATAGATATTAAAATTTTAAATTTACAGATAAATAAAAAGTTTTCTCTTCCATTTTACGCTACTAATGGTTCAGCTGGTCTTGACTTAATGGCATGCATTGAACATTCCATGGTACTACAGGCTGGTAGTACCACTTTAATACCAACAGGTATAGCATTGCATATTTCAAATCCTAAACTAGCAGCTATAATATTACCAAGATCTGGACTTGGCCATGCTCATGGTATTGTTCTAGGTAATTTAGTAGGGTTAATTGACTCTGATTACCACGGAGAGCTGATGGTCTCGCTATGGAATCGAGGTACTAAGCCTTTTGCAATTGAACCAGGAGATCGTATTGCTCAAATTGTCTTTCTTCCTATTGTACAAGTAGAATTTAATCTAGTTCAGGATTTCCAAAAAAGTGACCGAGGAACAGGTAATTTTGGTCACTCTGGTCGCTAACAGTCATGTTCCGAAAAATTAAAATCTATTAATTAGCCTCTTTAGAATTAAATGACTGATCAATATTTAATACTCATCAACTTATTCTGTATAAATCATACTTTTAAAAATTATCTTCTTCTAGAAGATATAGAAAAAGAACACTTTTTATATAACATTCAGATAATAATATGACATACATCAAATGAATATTGTACTGAAAGTAATGATAAAACCTGTTACCGAAAAATTCTATAGAACATTGAATATTAAGAACAATGTATACATCTAATATAGTGTTATCTTTCTAATCTCTTAAAATGAGATAGATATATCAATATTTAATAATGTCGAAAAATCTTCATAAAACTTTAACAGATCATAGAATAAATTACTCTACTTGAACCCGAACACCAATCTTAAGAATTTCATTATCTGATTTCTCTGCAACTGTCCAAATCATATCTTTCCACTCAATCTGATCCCCAACAACAGGAGCGGCACCAATAATACCAGAAACCATATCACCAAGTGTTTGCTCAGTATCTGTCTCATGATCTAGTACAATTCCATAAATTTTTGCAACATCCTGCAGTCTAGCATTTGCTTCCAAAATGAAGTCACCAAAAAATCTCTGATCTAATGAAATCGGAGGTGATTGACTAAATAACTTACCAAGAGCAGCAAGATCACGCTCACGACCAATTACACATAGTACATCATTTTCTTTAAGACATGTACTACCAGAAGGATGAAGCAAGCGATTATTACGAAAAAGTGCTGCAATGCGAGTATCATAAGGCATGCATAAATTACGTAAAGCAACACCGATGCACCAGTTATCTGCACTCAATTGATATATGATCTGTTCCCATAAACTTTCAGGATGAATATCTAGCCCAATCCTAGAAATAGGAGATGCTAAAGGTGGTACGATGACCCGCGCTCTACGCGCAGCCCAACTTAAAGATGTACCCTGCACCATTAGTGAAACTAAAACAACAAAAAAAGCAATATTAAAAAATAATGCCGCCTTAGGTAGACCAGCCATCATAGGAAAAACTGCAAGAATAATTGGCAATGCGCCCCTTAATCCAACCCAGCTAATAAACATTCGTTCACGAATATTAAAACCACGAAAAGGTGATAAACAAAAAATAATTGAAAGAGGTCGAGCAAACAAAATAAGACAAAGAGATAATAGTGTAGCAGGTATAGCTATATGCCAAAGATCACGAGGATTAACTAATAAACCTAATACAAGAAACATGCCAATTTGACTTAACCAAGCCATACCATCAAAAACCTGAAGTATGCCATGACGATTACGAATCGGACAATTTCCAAGAATAAATCCACACAAATAAACTGCAAGAATACCGCTACCTTCTAAAGTTGTGGTAAGCGCAAAAACAAAAATTCCAGCACTTACTGCCAAAAGTGGATAAAGACCACTAGCCAAAGAAACTCGATTAATAATCTGAACTAAAGACCATCCCCCGCCTAATCCCAAAAAAATACCTAATCCAAATTGCTGAATAAGGTGCAATACGAACATCCAACTCAATGTGGTTTGCCCATTCTGCAACATCTCAATAAGAGTTATAGTTAAAAACACAGCCATAGGATCGTTACTTCCTGATTCGATTTCTAGTGTGGCACTAACTCTTTCATTCAGACCTTTTCCGCCTAAAAGTGAAAACACTGCCGCAGCATCTGTAGAACCAATAATAGCTCCAACTAAAAAACCATTTAACAAATTAAGACCAAAAAGCCATGAAGCAGCTATACCAGTTACCCCTGCAGTAATCAATACACCAATGGTTGCCAATGAAAGAGCTGGTCCTAAAGCTACTCGAAAAGAACTAGCCCGTGTTCGCATTCCTCCATCTAACAAAATGACAGCTAAAGCTAAATTACTAATAAGGTAAGCTGCTGGATAATTATCAAATGCAATACCTCCGATACCATCTGTTCCGGCCAGCATCCCAATAAAAAGAAAAATAACAAGAATAGGAATACCAAGTCTTGACGATAATGAACTTAGCAAAATACTTGCAGCTACTAACACTGAACCTATAATAAAAAGACTATAAATTGCTCTGGATTCCAATAGATACCTCTCCAGTTAAAATCGAATAGTTGTTTAATATTTCATATATTGTTTAAATTATAAATTTCCCTAATATCTTATATTCAGAACTAAAAAATAATAAGAGAAAAGAAAAAAATAAACCAACTGGATCACTAAAGTTCTTAGATTATCATTGTACTAAAAACCTAGAACCTAAATTATTTTTAGGAAATAAAAGGGGAAACCTTCATATTATATAAAAAAATAAAATCTAATAATTTTGTATCAATAACTGATAGTTAATCTTTACTCATATAAAAATCAAAATACTTATCTTTTTAATAAAAAATCTAAAATCAAATATTTAATTCAGTCTTTTAATACATTACTCGACATAAGCATTTAAAAATTATTAATAACATGCGTGATTCATAATGATATAATATGTCTTTTAACTCAATTTAAAACATAGAACTTTTAAAAAACTATCCAATCATCTGCGTCTTTTCTTACAAATATTACAAAATAAATAAAAAAATAATGATAAAACACAATAAATATATGTAGGTATCTGAATAATAACTAGCCCTCTTATGCTGACTCCATAACAAGAACTTCTTAAGCTATCAACGCTTCTTGTGTTATTAGTCTTCTCCACATAAAAGCTACTTAGCTCTAAACTGTATTCTACAGTTCAAATCTAACTAGAAAAATAATTATACTTACATAGACATCTGATGACTTCTTGAAACAAACTACGTAATCTTTAAACTAAGATCATACTCCTCTAAATATTATTATGAATCTATATAAAATGTCATTAAAATAGATCGAAAAACGACATTTAATACAATAATCATATAAAAGAAATATAATACTCAAACCTCTTTTATTATATAATCATATTAAGCACAGCTCCCCTCTAAATACTGATTGTTACATGTATTCTTGAAAATAAAAAGCCGTGCCATCTATAACCTTATTAATATTATGTACAAAACAATACACTATACATGCTATTTATATACTCAGTATTGCTCTTTTAGGCAGGATTAATAATGGCAATAAAATGCTCAGATCATGTTAGAATTTGTCAAATCACTAGCTTTCTTCTAATATTTACGGCACTATTTTCTATCTTTCCATTACATTTACTACCCTGTTTTTTATCTGGTTTTATTGTATATGAAACTATTCTAGCTCTAACTCCTATAATTGAACGATTAGTTAAAGGCCCGATTGCTCGATGGATCAGCATTATGTTTCTAAGCATGTTGGTCATATTGACATTAGTCGCAGGGATTACCAAACTCATTACCTTTCTATTGCATGATTTCCAAAATCTTGCTTCCTTTCATCTTACTGCTAACAAACTTCTAGAAGATGCCAAACATACACTTTCCCCTATTATAGCCCGTTATCTACCTTTAGATATTAATGACTTACAAGCACAGGTTGCAGAATGGTTGCGCAAAAATCTCGTTACGCAAACTTTTGGTACAAATACAGCACACATCTTTGCTACTATGTTAATAGGAATGGTGCTAGGAGCAATCATTTCCCTGCGTAATGACAGCATTCAACGCCCTAATGCGCCATTAAGCTCTGCAATACTTAATAGATTACGCATTTTAAGCAAAGCATTTCATAATGTAATCTTCGCGCAAATTAAAGTCTCATTAGTTAATACCGTATTAACAGGAATCTTTCTTTTTGCTGTACTTCCTATATTTTTACTACATTTTCCCTTTTCTAAAACTATTGTAGTGTTAACTTTTTTCTCTGGATTGTTGCCAATAATTGGAAATTTAATCTCTAATACTGCAATTGTGCTAATCGGACTTTCTATCTCCCTAGAAGCTGGAATCATTTCCCTAACTTACCTTATACTTATTCATAAATTAGAATACTTTATTAATGCACAAATTTTTAGCAGTCGTATTAATGCTGAAACTTGGGAAATTCTATTGGCTATGCTCATTCTTGAATCGACTTTTGGCGTATCTGGTGTAATCGCAGCTCCAATTTATTATGCTTATCTTAAAGCTGAATTACGTAATAGTCATTTAATATAAAATATCTACATATGACTATGTCATTTATACCACCTAATAGAACTCATGTATTCTATTCTTGATCATAAACCTATAAACGATTTTCTAAAAAATTTTTATAGAATATTGATATCAATATCAAAGTTTAGTTTTATACATATAATGTATTAACGTGTTCAATCAGCTAAATACTCTGACTAAATAGAGAGTTATTTAAATTTTTAAATATTTTGACACAAGAAATAAATATCATAATAATATTAAAATGTAAAAGTTACCCTTATGTCTAAACATATTCAAGTTAAGCCAATGAAATATAAAGCCATTGCTATTGATCCAAAGCATCCAAATCAGTTTATTAAAATACAAAAACCTACACTTAATCTGAATCCACATGATCTTTTAGTAGAAGTTAAAGCTATCTCCGTAAATCCAATTGATCTTAAAATCCGTCAAGAATCTCAAAAAAACAGTCTGAAATACCCACGTATACTTGGTTGGGATGCAAGCGGTATTGTTTTAACTATAGGAGATCAAGTAAAACATTTTAAACCAGGTGATCATGTATTCTACGCTGGTGAATTAAACCGTTCTGGAAGCAATGCCACGTTTCAATTAGTAGATTCACGCATTACCGGCCATAAACCAAAAACACTCAACTGGGAAGAAGCAGCTGTAATCCCCTTAACAGCCTTAACAGCATGGGAAGGTTTATTTGATCGTCTACATATTAATTATAGTGATCAAAATAAAACATTACTTATTATTGGCGGAGCGGGTGGAGTAGGCTCACTAGCTATTCCATTAGCAAAACTCTACAGCAAAGTACAAGTGATCGCTACTTCTTCACGTGAAGAGTCGCTAAAATGGTGTCTCAATCGCGGAGCTGACTTAGTTATTAACTATACAAATATGCCGGTAGAACTAAAAATCCATGGACTAAAGTATGTGGACTATATTTTTTGCTTAAACGATATCGACACTCACTGGTCTGCAATTAGTGAAATTATTTCTCCTCAAGGTCAAATTTGCACTATCGTATCCAATAATCACCCTCTAGATTTGTCAGTGCTTAAACTAAAAAGCGCAGCATTACATTTTGAATTTATCTATACTCGAAGCCTTTTTACTACTTTAGATCTTCCTTCTCAAGGAGATATTCTTAATATGATCTCAAAAAATTTAGACGAAAAAAAACTAACCTCTTCACTAAATACAACTCTATATGGATTAAATATAGAAAATCTCTTATATGCACACCAATTAATACAAAACGGTCATGTGTGCGGCAAAATAGGCATCGTATATTAAACTATAATCTTCCACTGTAAATCACGATTTCAACCTAAGGGAATAATATTTTCAAGAAAAACTATAATTTTTTTTAAAAATCCGCTTAAGTTGAAATCAACAACTTCTTACACTAATTTAAAATAAACTATTTTATTTAAAAATAAAGTATCTAGATATAAATCTTTAAAATAGATTAAAATTGTATTTATTAATAACTATAAATTTACTTCTATCTCTTAGAGATAGATCAATTTTTGTGATCATCAAAATATAGCCACAAATCTTCAAACCAATAAAATTATAAATAATAAACATAATAAGCTAATAAAAAATTCTCTTATATAAAATAACTCATTATAATCATAATAAATACTTGCTTAAATAAATGAATAATTTATTAAATATGAAATTTTTTTATATTTTCTTATTTTATTATCATTTAGACTATTCTAAATTTAATAACTAAATGACATTTTAATAAAAAACATAGATTACAATTAATTTTATAAAAAACACCAAGTTGCATAACATATACATTATTATTAGCGAAATAGAATATGCTCTAAAACATACCACTCAAAGACATAACAGAATATAGCTCATCTTACTTAAATTAGATGATAATCCTTACGAGGCGCTCGTTTATAATCTATGCGACATATAATTTATCTTAACATATAATTAGAATAACTGATTAGAATAACCTGCATCTATATTGACTACTTTTTAGTACTCCATCAATTATTAATTGTAGAATTAATTATGTATCACTAAGTAATTACTTTACCTCACAGAATAATGTTTTAAAAAACATGTACTAAAAATATTATCCATTTTTAATCACTGTAAAAAATTGATCATCATCTATAATTCAAGATAAATCTATGCTTCACTAGAACATTCTAAAACTATGAACAATATACTAATGCAACCCACACTGCTATTTTACGATTATGAAACTTTTGGAAAAAATCCATCATTAGATCGACCAGCGCAATTCGCTGCTCTGCGCACTGATATTAACTTAAACCCTGTTGGAGACCCAAAAGTAATATATTGCCAGCCTGCACTGGACTATCTCCCGCAAGCAGAAGCTGTTCTAATTACAGGTATTACACCACAAATTGCTTGTGAACGCGGTATTAATGAGGCTCAGTTTACTAAACAGATTTATAAAATATTCAATATTCCAAATACGTGTGTCATAGGTTATAACAATTTGTGTTTTGATGATGAAATTAGTCGAAACCTCTTCTATCGTAACTTTTATGATCCTTACTCCTGGAGCTGGAAAAATAAAAACAGTAGATGGGACCTACTAAACGTAATAAGGACTTGTTACGCCTTACGACCACAAGGAATACAGTGGCCTCTAGATTTAGATGGTTTGCCTAGCCTCCGTCTAACAGAACTTACTCAAAAAAATGGAATCGTACACCATCATGCTCATGATGCTATAGATGATGTCTACGCTACAATTGAGCTAGCTAAACTCATCAAAAAAAAACAACCGAGGCTCTATCATTTTCTATATCACTATAGAAATAAAGCTCAGCTTAACACATTAATTAATATACGAGAAATACAGATACTAGTACATGTTTCAAATACATTTGGTAAAAAACGTAAATATACGAGCTTAATTGCTCCACTAGGATGGCATCCGAAAAAACAAAATACATTGATAGTCTGTGACCTAAGCAAAAATATTGCGCCCTTATTTGAAACAAATTCAAATGAATTACGTACAAAGCTCTATAGGTGTCATAAACACTACGATGAAATCTCTACCATGCCCCTAAAGCTAATCCATCTTAATAGATGCCCAGTAATTGCACCAGCCCATACATTACGAGACTTCGATGCTCAGAGAATTAATATAGACATCAAGGATTGTTTAAATAATTTTAAAAAATTACAACAACATCCTCAAATAAGTAAAAAAATTATTGAACTATACTTAGAAGAACCACCAATACTACAATTAAACGATGTTGATGCACAGCTTTATAATGGTTTCTTTAACCAAACAGATCAATCTTCTATTAAAATTATACGCAACACTAATCCAGAAACATTGTCTAGTCTACGTCTATCATTTCATGATGAACGACTGTCAAAATTATTATTTCGCTTTCGAGCCCGAAACTTTCCTGAAACTCTAAACACTATAGAAAAAAAAATTTGGATGGCGCAACGTCGCTCCATCCTTACTCAAAAATATTTTAATCAATATATAGAAAAGATCCATACTCTATTAGATCTCAATAAATGTAATCAAAATAAAATGAAAATCCTAGAAGATCTTTTATCTTACGCAAAAGAACTTCAATGGTATATACACTCAGATAGTTATTCAATATAAGACATCATATTACAACATACATTTTAAATTAATAATTTCACTCTAGTCAGAACAACGAAGAAGCTTAATAAACAAACTAACAAAACCAACACTATAATCAATCATAATGTTATTACATATATCACGCCTATTCCTTTTTTTCTAAAAATATATTTAGAAATAAATAATCTAAGACACTAGAAAGTCAATATAGCTATATAAACATATAATTGTGTGAATCAAAATATACTGTAACTTGTAATTCACACATTAATTTAATACAAAGTGTATATCCTTAAATAGTCAAGGAAACCAATATTTTGAGTAAAATATTATATTTTATATATGTAGAGCCACATGTGATAAATCACATAAGACAATCTTTCATGCTTTTAAAAAAAATCACACTAATTACCTTAGATATTAAAAATAATATGGACTAGTTAACAACAAACTGAAAATAGTCTACAAGACGTAGAATAAATATATAGAAACAATCAAAAAAGAATGTATTCTTATTACAATTATCTTTGTACAACATTAAACTAATTCTAATAGCTCAGCTAAGTAAAATAATTTAATTATTATAGATTATAAATATATAATGAAATTTGAATGATAAAATATCTGTCACCATATCATTGGATCCCTGCTTAAAAGAAAACATTTTCTAAATTAACATAGTTCTGAATACAAAATCATCTAAGCATACATCAATACTCAGTGTCTATTGTAACTGACCCATTACATAAAATTTTTTATTTTAACTAATATTTTCTATATCTGAGGTTTTTTTGAATAAAAAATTAGGATTAAGTGCTTTAACTGCACTAGTTTTAAGTTCCATGCTAGGTGCCGGTATTTTTAATTTACCGCAAAATATGGCAGCCGTCGCAAGCCCAGCAGCTCTTTTAATAGCCTGGAGTATTACTGGGGGGGGGATCATTCTTTTAGCATTAACATTGATTTTTCTAAGAAAACTAACACCTAATCTAGACGGTGGTATTTTTATTTATGCTCAAGCAGGTTTTGGTAATTTAATTGGATTTTGCTCCGCATGGGGATATTGGTTATCTGCTATTATTGCTAATGCAGCTTATCTAGTTATTATTTTTTCTTCTATAAGTATTTTTAGTGACTCCTCAGACTATATTGTCTTCGGAAATGGTAATACCTATTATTCTCTCTTAGCGTCCTCTCTTCTATTATGGCTAATTCACGCATTGATTGTACGAGGAGTCAAAACTGCGGCAAATGTTAATCTTATAGCAACAATTGGTAAACTTCTTCCTCTAGGATTATTTATTGTACTAGCTAGCATTAATTTTCGATACAGTTGCTTCCAGTTTGATTTCATCGGCCAAGCGCTAGAAAAGCCAATTTGGCAACAAGTAAAGGATGCTATGCTGATTACACTTTGGGTATTTATTGGCATTGAAGGCGCAGTAGTCATGTCAGAAAGAGCGCGCAATAAAAATGATATTAGCTCGGCTACATTACTAGCGGTTCTGGCTGCATTAGCTATTTATATACTAGTTACACTTATATCTTTGGGTGTTGTTTCACGAAAAGAGCTAGCAATGATGCATAATCCCTCTATGGCTGGATTAATGCATCACTTAATGGGATACGGAGGCACTATTATTATAGTAATTGGCCTAATTCTTTCAGTATGTGGAGCATATCTAAGTTGGACAATCATGGCAGCAGAAGTTCCCCTCATTACTGTAATTAACAAAAGCTTTCTTATGCCAAGTCTAAGTCTTCGTAATGTTCATGGAGCGCCAACTATCTCTCTATATCTCACCAATGCTTTGGTTCAAATCGGACTGATTCTAATTTACCTTACTAATTGTGACTACAATGTTCTCCTTACTATTGCATCAGAAATGATATTATTACCTTATTTATTAGTAACCATGTATCTTTTTAAAGTAGCATTAAGTTTAAACAAACCAGCTATTACTATCACGGCAATCGGTGCAAGTATCTATGGAATTTGGTTATTATATGCATCAGGACTTACCAATTTTCTTTTATCGCTTTTACTATACTTACCAGGTATACTAGTTTTTTACTACAATCACTGGACTAAAAAGGAGCTATAAAAACTATTTCATTAGAAATTATTCATTAAATTAAGACATCCATCGTATAACGATGGGATGTTTATATTTAACAACCACACTCAAAAATAAATATCAAAAATTACTTAAATTCGTATTTTACAAAATTAATAAAACATTTACCTATAAATAATTATTTTTCTCGAATATCTTACTTTATTGAATTTAAATTTATTATTCGCTATATCTACATCATGATCTTATAAGTCAATATGATTCAGTCATAATTCTGATAATAAAATAATTTTTTAAAAATTATTAATATTCATATTCAAAAATCTAAATAAATTAGAAATTTATAATGCTATCTTCATATTTTTTCCTACTTATCCAGCCTCTTCTTTGCACGTTATATTATATAATAATATTATTCATAGTTTATCTAAACTAACAGATACTACATTAACCTTATCTCCACACTTTTAAATAATAAAGAATCTCTATCATAAAATGATAAACATAAAAAAATAAAATCTAATCAATTTAGATACAACTCTTGATCCATAATAAAATATGTTTTTATTTAAAATAAATAAAAAAATCAGATAATAGTTAAATTATTATTATTTCTTCTTCTAAAAATAACATTAGAATTATTTTAATAACCAATTATTAAAAATCATGAACATCTAGAATTATCTGATAAGGAGAGAAGTTAATTGAAAATGAATATATAAATATAATCAATCTACCATATTTTGTAACATATCCCTCTATATCTATAGAAAAGACTCTATAACTTGAATTTATGAACACAAAATATATCTAATCTGTATAGTCTTAATCTATAAAATATCTCTATTATCTTTACTAACTGAAAGAAGTTATTATATAACATTATAAACAACCATTATCGTACAATTATCTTATAAATCATAAACTAAACACAAATCCAGTCAATAAAATATTGATTAAAATTATCATAACAAAAAATCAATTAGAAATAAGCAAAAAATATGACAATACATTACAATAATTTACATGTATCTATCATCACCACATAGTAAATATAATCATATTATATGATTATATATTATAATTATATTGACAATAGATATACAGAAAACATCATTATATTTCATACTACCATTATCACTAAACTTTTCCTTTAATTACAAGAAAACTATATCAACATACATGTTCACTTTTACTTAGGTGAAAAAAAATAAATATTTATTTTGAGAATCCTAAGCGACCATTAACCTCTAATATCTCAAATAATAGAGCCCCGTTTTTTTACTTCTATTACTTGTCAGACTTAAAATTCTTCTTTTTATATTAAAATCCACATCTCTTAAAAATTTGGATATAGATAATATTAATACAATCTATTATAGAATATATATTCCCATATATTAGGCTAATTATGATAATATACACTTAATCTTATCTCTTAAGTAAGATACATTGTATAATAGAAAATTTAAACAATTTATAAAATATCTCTAGTACTGCATTAGAGAAAAAATAGAAATCCCATACAATCCATATCTAAACTATACAATTACCAGCTTCTGCCTTCTAATCACGCAACACTAATATAGATAAAAATCTTTTTCTCTACTCCTCATCTGATATGATATTCTATTGTAAAATTACTTTATAAAAAAATCTTGTAATTTAATACTATCAAATCTAAATTAACTTAAAAAAATGGAAAGAATAATGCATTTATTCTTAAAGAATAAAGACTACTTAATGTTTCCTAAGTAATTAAAAATCTCATCATACATATCATTGTAATACATCGTTAAAATTATATGATAATCCCATTGACTGAATCTTTTTCTTATCCCTTTCTTATCCATTCATGACTATATATCGATATATATCTTCCTATTTTCACTAACTAATAGCTTCTTAACCCTTTCTAAACTATTAATATATCATACTTTTTTAAAAAATTACAAATTAGTTTTCCCTAAAGAAAATTTATAATTACAGTTACCAAAATCCTATATTTTACAAATCAAATTAAATAAAATACTACTAAATCGATCTTTCATACTAAAAATGATTCATCTTGTAATATTGGGTATAAATTGATCAAATTAATAATTTGCTCCCTAGTCATCCTAAAGACACCGCCGCCACCCTGGTCAAAATCTATCCATGTACACGGTATATCTGGAAACAATATAATTAAATCGGACATACTACCACCAACTTCGCAAATAAAAACTCCATCATGCGCCAAATAATCTTTTACGTCACTTAAAATACGAAGAACTAATATTAAAGCATTATCTCCAGCAATTAAACCCAGTGTAGGTTCATGAAGATATTCATCCGGTAAACACTGAACATCATTCCTACTAACATACGGTGGATTTGTTATGATTAAATCATAATTTTTATGAGACACCTCAGAAAAAAGATCCGATAATATTGTCGTAACATGTTGTTTCAAACCATATTTGAAAATATTTTTTTTAGCAACAATTAACGCATCCTCTGAAATATCTACAGCATCAACCTCGGCATCAGGAAAAACTAAAGAACAAGAAATGGCTATACAACCACTACCTGTACACATATCAAGAATCTTTTTAGGTTGACAAGAAACAAGACCAGAAAACTTTTGACTAATCAACTCCGCAATAGGGGATCGTGGTATGACTACGCGTTTATCAACATAAAATTCTTGACCACAAAACCAAGACTTATTAGTAAGATAAGAAATCGGAATACGTTCATTGACTCGACGCTCTACAAGTTTAACAACCCGCTGCCTTTCGCTATAAGTAAGACGTCCATTAGACATATCCACATTACTATCTATCGGCAAAAAAAGAATAGGTAACACCAGCTGCACAGCTTCGTCCCAGGCATTATCTGTTCCGTGACCATACCAGAGATTAGCTTCCGAAAAACAACTTACTGACCAACGCAACAAATCATGAATAGTCTTAAGCTCTTGAATAGCCTCATTAAAAATAATTTTTTCCACTTACCTCTCCAGGTATCATTTAATTGATCCAAAATTGTTATATCATAGTGATCAAGGCAAAATATGAATACAACCACATTCAAATACAGTAAAATAATATTGTTAATATTCATAACTAATTCATTTATACTACGAATATGGCAGTTACACGATAAAAATGCAATTGCCTATGTATCTTGTCAAGATAATTAGAATATAATTCATTCTCTTTCATCAATAATATAAACCATGTATAAAAAAATTCAGAGTATATACTGTAATTAGATATAATATAGATGAACTGAACAATACAATTCTTTCTTTAAAAACAAACTTAAGAGGTTAAGATATAGATATACAACATTTAGCAGAGTTGATACATTAATTAACGATTATAAATAAAAAAACATGAAGTAACCCAACAAAAACAAAACTCTGATACAAAAAAAGCCTAATGAATCTCATTTTCATCTTAACGATTAATATAATATACCTACTTATTTAATAACATTAAAAATACCAGCATTCTATCTTTGTAAAACAATTTAATTGTCATTGCCATCTATATCGTGTTCTCAAAAAATCTACGAACAGGATTTAAAAAAACGAGACAAACGCTTTAATAAAGGAATATTATCTCAATAAAATTATAATCTCCAAAGTGAACATCCTAAATAAGTCCTGCCCACTTATTACCGCTTTAATTTCTATTACTCCAAGATAAAAAATATAAAAATAAACATAAATACTCCTTTAGATTCCGAAAAAGAAGCTCAAGGAATCATAGTTTAAAACTGATCATTTTTAGAAAAGATCAATGTAGTTAGTATTAAAGCACAACGCTTCTTATTATATCCTGAACCTTGGTCTCTATCAATAATAATCCAATACTATACAAACAAAATGACTTGATTCTATCAATCACTCATAATCTATACTATAATAAAAACATATTTTTATATAAAAATTAGATTTTTTATATATCGGAAGAAAATTAGATTTTAAAATAAAAATATTACTTATAGATAAATATTGTGATTTATATATCAAATCAATAACGAACAATTTTAACTAACAAGTTAATAATATAAATATAGAAATCAGAGGTATTATTAGTTTTTGCTTCTAAAAATTCATAACTAAGGTTATAGTTTAAAAAAACTGACTTAACCTGATATAAATCTCTATGTACCACATCTGTCTATAACAATCTATTGCAATATGCAATGACTATTATCAAATAATAATATAAAGAATATTACCAAGTTGTCTGTTAGAACAAGTCTACATAAATAGAATCACTTAATAACATAAATAGAACCAAGATAGTGTAATATACCATCCTATAATATCTATAATCATCACATCTATGCAATTTGATGCAAAATAACTCTCATCCATAAAAATATTTATAATTCTTCCCATTAAGTACAATAATACATAAAATATTAATTTTTAATCACAACTAAATTCAGCAACCTATTACTATTCTAATTTTAAGAATATGAAACCACTTAATTATAAAAAGGACATACCCTATATCTATAATATAGATAGCATAATATTGTGCTATATCAAGGTGTATATATGACTAAATACTTACTAATTTTTAGTAGTACAGTTTTAATGAATAATTTTGTATTAGTAAAATTTCTTGGCCTTTGCCCCTTCATGGGGGTTTCTAAAAAATTAGAAGCCGCGATTGGAATGGGACTAGCGACAACATTTGTTATTACGCTCTCTTCAATGTTATCTTGGATAGTTAATTATCTTATTTTGACACCACTTCATCTACACTACTTACGTACAATAACATATATTCTTCTTATTGCTAGCGTTGTTCAATTTACTGAACTTATGGTTCATAAAACTAGCCCCAATCTCTATCGAGTTCTAGGTATTTTTCTTCCGCTTATTACAACTAATTGTTCTGTGCTGGGTGTGCCATTATTAAGCATGAATCTCCGCTATAATTTTATAGAATCTGCTATCTACGGATTCAGTGGATCTATCAGCTTCTTATTAATTATAGTCTTATTTGCTGGAATGAGAGAACACTTAGTATGTGCAGACGTTCCAGAGCCATTTAAGGGATCATCTATTATCCTTATCACTGCTGGCTTGATGGCAGTGTCATTTATGGGCTTTACCGGTCTTGTCAAGTCATGATATATACACTGTGTATAGCAATAGGAGCGCTGAGCGCATTGAGCTTAATATGTGGTGCTCTACTCGGTTACGCATCCAGGTATTTTATAGTAAAAAAAGACCCAATTATCGATCAAATTGACAATTTACTACCACAAAGTCAATGTGGGCAATGTGGTTATCCCGGTTGTCTCCCTTATGCCAATGCTATTAGTGTTAATAATGCAAATATTAATAAATGTGTACCAGGTGGTACTGAGACTATGCTGAAAATAGCAGATATGCTTAATATTGAGCCACAACCTCTATCTAATAGCAACACAAAAAAATACCAAAATAGCGTTGCATGGATTAATGAGAATAACTGTATTGGATGTACTAAATGTATTCATGTCTGCCCAGTAGATGCCATCATTGGGTCTAAGAGAGTTATACACACAGTCTTTAGCGATATCTGCACCGGCTGTCAAAAATGTATATCTCATTGTCCGACCCAGTGTATTGAAATTCACCCGCGCATAACCAAACCTCATTATTGGCAATAAAACCCCCTTTCTACTTAAAAAAATTACTTTGGTATAAACAATGTGGAATATGTTTAAAAAAATTAAAAAAAATAAAATATGGGATTTTCCAGGAGGAATTCATCCACCAGCAATGAAAGAAAAATCTAGCAATATACCTCTCCGCCAAATACCACTACCAAAAGAATTTATTGTACCACTAAGACAACATCGCGGCCCTGAAGGTGAGCTTAGCGTTCGACCTGGAGATACAGTATTACGTGGCCAACCTCTGACAATCGGCCATTCTCAAGCTCTACCAGTACATGCTCCAACCTCTGGAACTATTATTAAAATACAAACACATACGACAGCATTTCCCTCTCCTCGATCAGAAATGTGTATATTTATAGAATCAGATGGTCAAGATCGCTGGTGTGCTATGCATTCACTTAATAACTATCAAAAATTTAAGAGAGAAGAAATAATAACACGCCTACATGAATCAGGCATAGCTGGACTAGGAGGAGCTGGTTTTCCAACGGATAGAAAACTACGAGATAATATCAAAAAAGTTCATACATTAATCATTAACGCTGCCGAATGTGAACCATATATTACTTCTGATGACCGTTTAATACAGGAACATGCACATGAAATTGTAGAAGGTATTCGTATATTAGCATGGATTTTACTTGCTAAAAGGGTCCTGATAGGAATAGAAGATAATAAATTAAAATCTATTACCTCCCTGAAAACCGCAATAAATAACAGTACCAATCTACATGTCTGCGTTATACCAACTAAATACCCATCAGGAGGAGCAAAACAAATTACAAAAATTCTAACCGGAAAAGAAGTTTCTCACACAAATCACACCTCTGATATTGGTGTATTAGTACAAAATGTTAGCACTGTGTTTGCAATAAAAAGAGCCATAATAAACGGAGAGCCTCTAACAGAACGCGTTGTAACTCTTAGTGGAAACTCTCTGAGAAACCCAGGGAATATCTGGGCACGACTTGGAACACCAATTAACCATCTACTAAAACATACTGGTTTTACCCCTGAAAATAAACAAATAATAATCATAGGCGGCCCACTCATGGGATTTACTATACCTATTGATAACATTCCACTAGTTAAGACAATAAATTGTATTTTTACTCCTTCTACTAACGAAATTGGTAAAGATAAAATAGAAAAAAACTGCATTCGTTGTGGAATTTGTGCTGATGCTTGCCCCGCTTTATTATTACCGCAGCAACTGTACTGGTTTAGTAAAGGGAAAGAACATGAGAAAGCCCGTCAATATCATATTAACGACTGTATTGAATGTGGTGCTTGTTCTTATGTATGTCCTAGCAAAATTCCATTAGTACGATACTTCCGTCAGGAAAAAGAAGCTATTGGCACCATGGAATCAGAAAAACAACGTGCTGCACTTGCTAAAATCCGTTTTATATCCCGAATAGAACGAATAGAAAAGGAAAATATAAAAAATAAAAAAAATCTATGTTAGGTGGTTTATGATACAAAAATTGATTAATGTCTCTTTATCCAAGAGATCTTGATACACTGCAGATCATTCGAGAAAATTTATTTTATAAAATATAAATATAGACTAAAATCAAATCATTACATACAAATTTATTAGATCTTTTACCTTTGAGCAATCCATCTGCTATCCCCATGATCGAGAACCCAAATAATCAACATATTATAGACCCAATATTACAGACCCAAAACAAAAAAACTAAGATATAATGTCTAAAATTATCAAAAATAAAAAACAATTTAAACACTAATACAACTAGAAAGATATCAATATAGAATCATCAATTTTTCTACAAATGAATAAATCAAACGAACTATCCATATCTAGAATACTTAAACAATACTTAAATTAAATATCCTCTAGGACAATAAATTACATGGCTTTTCGTATTGTTAGTCCCCCTTATACGCGTAACCAGAACAAAACTAGCCGAATAATGCTATTTGTTCTACTTGCTGCACTGCCTGGAATCATTACACAATACTACTTCTTCGGTTGGGGTAACCTTATACAAATATTGATTGCCAGTATTATTGCCACTATAGCAGAAACGGTTGTTCTTTACCTGCGTCAATATCCAATTATGGAGACATTAAAAGACAATTCAGCGCTCCTGACCGCTTTACTACTTGGTGTGAGCATCCCCCCTTTAGCCCCATGGTGGGTCATAACCATTGGTACTCTATGCGCTATAGTCATTGCTAAACACCTTTATGGAGGTCTTGGCCAGAATCCATTTAATCCTGCTATGGTTGGTTATGTCATACTATTGATTTCATTTCCTGTACAAATGACCAACTGGCTACCCTTTAAGAGTCCCAATCATATCACAGCCAGTTTGACTAAAAGTCTAGATATAATTTTTGATCTTGACACTATTGATATCCCAATTATCACACCAAAATTTCAGTTAAATATTGATGGTTTTAGTCAAGCGACACCATTAGACAACTTTAAAACCAATCTCCATTCTGAGCATATCCAAGAACAACTTTTAACACAGTCGATTAATAAAAAAAGAATGACAGTTAATTTAGAATATGGATGGATAAATGCTGCTTTTTTATGCGGAGGCCTTTTCTTATTAATAACACGCATAATCTACTGGCAAATTCCAGCGGGATTTATTGGATCACTAACCCTTTTTTCTGAACTAGGATACTTTTATGACCCAGAAATTTTACTGCCACCAATTACACACCTCTTTTCTGGCGCCACAATGTTAGGTGCATTCTTCATTGCCACGGATCCAGTGACTGCTTCTACTACTAATTATGGTCGCTTGATCTACGCTATATTAATTGGCTTGATCACATGGCTAATTCGAAGTTATGGAGGGTATCCAGATGGTGTAGCCTTTGCAGTATTATTAGCAAATATTTGCGTACCTTTACTTGATTATTACACAAAACCTCGCGCTTTCGGTCACTCTCGAAAAAAATAAAATCATGATAAATACTATAAGAAAAAACGGCCTCACATTAGCAATTTTTGCTGCAATCACTACAGGGTTTACAACCATAATTCATGAATTAACTTATCCTATTATTCAGAATCAAACAATTCTAAAAAAACAACACCTTCTAGATCAAGTTATTCCCCCTGGATTATACAATAATCATTTACAAAACGCCTGTTATTTTGTATCCAACCCCGCGTTAGGGAATAACGAATCACACCGTTTATATATAGCGCGCATGAATTCAATACCTGTTGCTGTAGCAATTGAAACCACCGCTCCAAACGGTTACTCAGGCAATATTAAAATGATTATAGGAGCTAATTTTGAGGGCGTTATATACGGAACTCGTGTGATAGAACATCATGAAACACCAGGACTAGGTGATAAAATTGAATTACGTCTTTCTAATTGGATTACCAGCTTCAATGGTAAAACAGTCTTTGATCATAAAAACAATCGGTTTGCAATAAAAAAAGACGGAGGTGATTTTGATCAATTCACTGGAGCTACAATTACCCCGCGCGCAGTCGTAAATTCAGTCAAAAAAACAGCTATTTACATTAAAACCTTACCACCCCAACTAAATTCACTTCCCAGATGTCCCGAGCCAAAATAGTAAAAAATCAAATAATTATATTATAGATATCCATCTGTTCTAACTAATTCTATTAATGCTTACACAATTGATAAAATTCACTAAAAGAAGGAGATTTTTATGAAACAATGATATCCTAATTATTTTTACATGATGCCAATAAAATGCACAATACTAATATAATTAGTCAATATAAAAGTTACTTATATTTCATATATCGATACTGTATTAATTATCAGTAATAACAATTTATTATTAATTTTAGCTATCTATTCTACACTAATTTAGTGATACTATCTTAGATGTAGTAAACAAGATGTATATTTTGTAAAAACAATTTGATCTATATTAAATTCATTTGATAATTATTATCTGTAATAACGATGTATTAAAAATAAATCTATTAATCTATCCTATAACCTATATCATAATATACTAAGTTAATTCATTAGTTGGTCTAGTCTATGAAATAGATGCCAAAAATATGAAGCCTGTGTTATTTTATACATAAAATTACTATTATTAATTCTAACAAACTTTTAATAAATATATTAGACTAGTACACCATCTGCATATCTAGTATGTATATCTAAATATATACACGTCACAATAAGACAAAATAGTAAAAATAAAAACCATTGTTCATTCAATATTAAAAAATAATTAAGATAATTAAAGTTATATATCGATCTTAGATATACAATCTCATTCATATGATTAAATATTTAAGAACACTGGCTTCTCTTGGAACTCATTATTGATCATTGTAAAATATTATAATCTATTAAAATAAGCAGATAATTGCAATCTAATGCCTTTTCGCCTAGATTAAGATTATTTTTTAAAAATAAATATTGAATACTAATACCTTCAAATTAATTCTAAACTAATACTCACAACGAATACCAAGAAGTCCTTCTCTAAAATACATCAATATTTTTACTGTCCAACTCCTTTATGAAAACAACGAAAAAGCAATCATACCAACCATCGACCCAACGAGTCCTAAGATAGTTTCCATGATAGTCCATGTGATTAATGTTTCTCCTTCAGTGGCACCAGTAAAACGAGAAAATAACCAAAAACCGGCATCATTTACATGACTACATACAATCGAGCCACCGGCTATACAAATAGCCAAAGCCGCCATTTGTGCACCAGAATAATGCAATAATTCAATTACTGGCATAAGCAGACCAACTGCAGTGAGACACGCAACTGTTGCAGAACCTTGAATAATTCGCACTGCACCAGCTAATAAAAAGCATGATATTGACACTGGTAACCCAATACCAGTTAATAAATTACCGAGTTCTGGACCAACACCAGAATCTATCAATATCTGCTTAAATACACCACCAGCCCCAATTACTAAAAGAATCACACCAGCAGGTTGTAGTGCTGTGGTGCAAATCTGCATGATCTCTTCTTTTTTGATCCCTTGATAAGGAGCTAATCCGTAAATGGCTACTAAACAAGAAAGTAAAATAGCTGCAAATGGATGACCAATGAGCTGAAACCACGCATACAGATTAGTACCAGAAGGAACCCAATATAAACCAAAAGTTTTAATAGCCACTAGAATAAGAGGAAATAAAAGTAATGCTATACTCCAGCCAAATGAAGGAAGTCTTCTAACATCTATCTGAGATTGGTTATCTAGATCTAACTGAATAAACTTAACACGATGACTAATATAATGACCAAATACAGGGCCTGCAATTAACATGCCTGGAATTGCTGCACACAAACCTAATAATAACATCCAACTCAAATCTACATGCATCTGTGATGCTAACAACATTGGAGCAGGACCCGGAACCAAAAAGGCAGCAGCAGCAGCAACTCCAGCAAACAAAGGAATCACTAACTTAACCAAATTTTCACCAGTACGGTTTGCTACTGCAAATGCAATACTAATTAATAATACCACCGCAACTTCAAAAAATAACGGAAGAGCGCAAATTAACCCAGCACAACCCATAGCATAAGGTGAGTGACGTGCACCAAATCTCTTTAATATATACAATGCAATTTGATTAACCACACCACATTCATATAATATTTTTCCAAAAATAGCGCCTAAGGCTACAACAATAGAAAGAAAACCAAGAGTACCACTCATACCTTTTTGCATAGTATTTCCAATCTGTTCTAACGGCATGCCAGACAGCACCCCTGCAAAAAACGATACAAGTATTAATGCTACAAAAGCATGCATACGTGCTCTCATAACTAAAAAAAATAAAAAAAACACTGAACCAGCTGCAGTTAATAGTAAACTAAATATATTCATGCAACCTCACTATGTATTGTATTATGATTTTTAATTATTTCTTCGATAGTTTTTAATGTAATAGAAATCACTTTATCTATAGGTGGATAAATATCAATAGAGAATACATCTTTTTCTTCAGCCTCAGGAGGCTCCAAAACGGCGAATTGAGTTCGGAGCATTTGTGGTTGAAAAAAGTGCCCTTTTCGTGTCTGAAGACGTGACTTTATGACATTAAAATCACCCCTAAGATAAATAAAAAAAAGATTGGAATGACCAAATCGTAAAATATTTCGATAACTTTTTTTTAATGCAGAACAGACAATCAATGAAATCTGATTAGTGCATTGCATAGCAAATGCAGCAGCATTTATGGATTCTAACCATGGACGTCGGTCATCATCGTTAAGCGGACAACCCGAAGCCATTTTTTTTATATTAGATCGAGGGTGAAGAAAATCACCATCAAGCACAGCGGCTTGTAACTTATAGGCAACTGTATTTGCAACAGTTGATTTACCACTTCCAGATACACCCATAAATACAAAAAGATAATGATCTAAAAAGACTGTATGCATTATTATTGCTCCGGTATGATTCTCGACTACATGCTCGAAGATACTACCGATTATAATGTTTAGGGTAAAGTTAAGAAGATAACTAAGGAGATAACTAAGAATTTACATATATCAAGAAAAATGCAATAAAACATATAATAAATTAAAATAACAAATAAGATGAAAAATTAAAAGATAAATTAAAATAATATAAAGTTATGTATCATTTTTAAAATAAACCATGAATCCATATCCGTATTTACTTATGATAAATGATCAATTAATAAACAAGAAGCATTTACCATCAACCCATGAAAGACATATTTTTCTAAACAACTATAATTATCATGTAGATAATTAATAATCCTCAACCAATGTTTAACAATTTTCTTTTTTTTAAGTTGTATAATATTTTGAATCCTAAATGCTAATGATGATTAAGCTTAAGTGTACTTTAAGATAAACGCGTTATCTAAATTAGAGATATCACATAATAAGGTTGTATCCTCATAACAAATTCAAGATAAATACATGTTATGTCTAATCCATGCCAAACATGCATACATGATTCATATTATACTGATTTTTAACTAAGTAATTTAGACCGTATATATGGAATCTTAAAGACAAATTAATGATTAAACAATAAAAAATTAAAAAATAATCTGATCGAGATTTTTCTCTTGACTCTTGATATTGATGAATACATGAATCTAAAATTGAGTTGAGATTCGTGAGTTAAGCTTAAAATATTGAAGTTTATTAGCCTAATACAATTCATTATAAAATACATAGAAAACAATCCTCTCAAATATGTGGACTATTATTAATGACCTTTGTTTACTGATTAAAAAGATTTTGAATCGAATTGATATAGTTAGATTACAATTATCAATATTAAAGACCACAGAAACAATATACAAATATTAGATCAAACCAAACATTATTCAATTAATACTTTAAAACAAACTATACAAATCCAATTGCTCTGTGCAAAAATACAGAAAAGAATAAATCATATATAAATAAGATGATAATAAAATTATCAATCCCGTTGGATAACGTAGACAAGTAATCTTTATATGAACTATGATCAAATAATAATAAACTTAATACTTAAAACGTCATAATAAACATTATGTTCTTGAATGAATCAACAATGTACTACTAATCATTATCTGAACCCCTAATCTAAATATAAAAATAATTAAGTAATTCCGCTAATCTAAACTCTAGTTTCTGTTGCAATATAATAACAGATTAAAAATCTTGATTTTATAAAACTTCACTTATTTTAAGTAAATCTACTTTAGAATCGATTCTAACTGTATTAAATTAAATCTCACTTAAAAAAACTAGAACACACTTTGTTCTACTTAAAAAATTTGTTATCCTTGAGTTTTCGTAAAATTATAGTAATAGTTTTTGAAAAAAAGAAACGATAATTGCTACACTAAATAAATAAATAAATAAATTATAAACTACTCGTTAATAGACTATTTAAGAATCTATGATTAAAAATAATTAATAATAATCCTTTAATGAGATGTAAAAAAAATAAAAATTAAAATCTGAATTAAAGATTATTAATGATTATTAATGATTGACTAAAATTCTATAAAAAGTATATTTATGTCTTATGAGTCTGCATGCTCAAATCAACTCACATCAATGACGCAGGGTAAGGTACATTATGTCTGTAGAAGAAATCTCTACATCACCGAAGGAATACATTACTCATCATCTAGAGCATCTTCGAATCAATCTGAATAATCTAAAGGTTATGCATTCAAATGATGAAATAACCACATTTTGGATCTTAAATATTGACTCTATATTTTTCTCTGTTATATTAGGTATATTTTTTTTGGCTTTATTTCGTTATGCAGCTAAATTCGCAACGACTGGCGTACCTGGAAAGCTGCAGGCTTGTATTGAATTAATAATTCATTTCATCGACAAAAACGTACGCGAAATGTACCATGGAAAAAGTACAATAATTGCTCCTCTATCTTTAACTATTTTTGTCTGGGTATTCCTAATGAATTTAATGGATATATTGCCAATAGACCTGCTACCGTCGATGGGAGAACATGTCTTATTTCACCTTCCAGCATTAAGAATAGTCCCTTCTGCAGATGTTAATGTTACCCTTTCTATGGCAATAGGAATATTTCTATTAATGTTATTTTATAGTTTAAAAATAAAAGGAATAAGAGGTTTTAGTACAGAACTAATACGCAAGCCATTTACCCACCCAATTTTTATTCCAATTAATCTTATTTTAGAAGGTGTTAGCCTTTTATCTAAACCTATATCTCTCGGTTTGAGACTTTTTGGTAACATGTATGCAGGAGAATTAATCTTTATCTTGATTGCAGGTTTACTTCCATGGTGGTCACAATGGCTACTCAGCGTGCCATGGGCAATCTTTCATATCCTCATTATTTCTCTTCAAGCATTTCTGTTTATGGTTCTAACGATTGTCTATCTTTCAATGGCGTCCGAAGAATAAGAATATTAATGTAATATTCTAAAAGAAATATAGCTCTATAATAATAAAAGAATATATGATTGAATCTTAGTTTAATTTATTTAAAAAAATATAAAAACATGGAGATTATGATGGCAAACTTCAATATGGATCTATTATACATGTCTGCTGCTATTATGATGGGTCTTGCAGCTATTGGTGCTGCAATTGGTATTGGCATGTTGGGAGGAAAATTTCTAGAAGGTGCTGCGCGTCAACCAGACTTAATACCACTCCTTCGTACACAATTTTTTGTGATTATGGGTTTGGTTGACGCTATCCCAATGATAGCAGTAGGATTGGGATTATACATGATGTTTGCCGTTGTATCATAAACATCAGTTTACGTAGTCTAATTCTCTAACCTTACCACGATTAATAATGCCACGACCCTAATACAGAAAAAAGGCAATAGTTGATTTTACTAGGAGGTGCCTTTCAATGGACATTAATGCCACTATCCTTGGCCAAGCTATCGCATTTATCATCTTTGTTGGATTCTGCATGAAATATGTATGGCCGCCACTAATAAACGCTATCGAACAACGCCAGAAGGAAGTTTCTGACGCCTTTAATTCCGTCGAGCATGCTAAAAAAGACTTAGAACTATCAAAACTTAACGTAGTTAACCAGATTCAAAAAGCAAAAGATAACGCGCGGCTTATTTTAGAAGAAGCATACGAAAACCGTTCACAACTTTTAAACGAAGCTAAAACCGCCGCTATGCAAGAACGTAAAAAAATACTTACTGAAGCACAAGCTATAATTCACAAAGAACATCAACTCATGCGTGAAGATTTACGCAAACAAGTTACAGAACTTATTATGTCAGCAGTTCAACAAATAATCGAACGATCATTAGATGAAGAAGAGCATGGGAATATCGTAAACAAAATAATCAATGAACTATCATAATGAAAAACCAGAATAATGAAAAACCAGACTCTCGACTTAATTACACTAGCTCGTCCTTATGCAAAAGCAGCATTTGATTTTTCTATCAGACAAAACTGTCTGGATCAATGGCAAAGAGCATTAACATTTACTACATTAGTGATATCCTACCCATCTGTTCAGATTCTAATATCAAAACCTTTAGCACCTTATATTCTATCGGATATTTTTATAAAAATATGTGGAGATCAGCTAGATCATCATGTTCAAAATTTCATAAGGATATTATCTGAAAATAAACGTCTATCGCTTCTTTCTAACATATTGGAGAAGTTTATTCAACTTCGTACTAGATATGAGGCCATTATTGAACTGGAAATATTATCTGCCAAAAAACTAAATGTTATTCAGATGAATAACATTCAAATAGCGATGGAAAAACATTTATCCAGTAAAGTTAAACTCAATTATACGATTGACACATCATTAATAGCCGGCCTTATCATACGAATGGGTGACATAGTCATTGATGGTAGCATACGAAATCGAATTGAACAATTAACTAAGGTCCTTAAGTCTTAAAAGGAAAGAGTAAATGCAATTAAATGCCACTGAAATTAGTACATTAATCAGAGAACGTATTGCTCAATTTAATATCGTCAGCACAACTCATAACCAAGGGACTATTATTTCTGTAAGTGATGGCATCATTCGCATACATGGCCTAACTGATGTCATGCAATCTGAAATGATCAGCCTTCCCAATGACTGTTATGCTATTGCACTCAACCTAGAACGAGACTCTGTCAGCGCAGTAGTGATGGGGATATATACCAATCTATCTGAGGGTATGATAGTTAAGTGCACAGGACGTATTCTCGAAGTGCCAGTTGGGTCTGGTTTATTAGGCCGTGTTGTTAACACTCTAGGAGAAGCTATTGACGGAAAAGGAATTATTAACAATGATGGTTTCTTACCAATAGAAACCATTGCACCTGGCGTAATTGACAGAAAAATGGTTGACCAACCTCTCCAGACAGGATATAAAGCAATTGATGCAATGATTCCTATTGGACGAGGGCAGCGCGAACTAATCATTGGTGATCGACAAACTGGTAAAACCACAATCGCCATTGATGCGATAATAAATCAACGCAATTCTGGCATAAAGTGTATTTATGTTGCGATCGGTCAAAAATCATCTACTATTGCCAATATAGTTCGAAAACTTGAAGAAAATAATGCGATATCTAATACAATTATAGTTGCAGCTACTGCGTCTGAACCTGCTGCTCTGCAATATTTAGCTCCATACGCTGGCTGTACGATGGGTGAATACTTTCGTGATCGTGGTGAAGACGTATTAGTGGTCTACGATGACTTATCCAAACAAGCTGTTGCTTATCGACAAATATCTCTATTACTTCACCGACCTCCAGGCCGAGAAGCTTTTCCTGGTGATATTTTTTACTTACATTCTCGTTTACTAGAACGAGCTTCCCGAGTAAATGAAAGTTATGTAGAACAAGCTACTAACGGTAAGGTAAAAGGCAGAACTGGCTCTCTAACGGTTCTACCAATTATTGAAACTCAGACAGGAGATGTATCTGCCTTTATACCTACTAATGTTATCTCCATTACTGATGGTCAGATTTTCTTAGAGACTAGCTTATTTAATTCTGGTATCCGGCCAGCAATTAATCCAGGAATCTCAGTTTCTCGAGTGGGTAGTGCAGCTCAGACTCCTATTATAAAGAAATTATCTAGCGGAATTCGTACTGCTTTAGCACAATATCGTGAACTAGAAGCCTTCTCACAATTTGCTTCAGATTTAGACGAGGTTACTCGTAAACAGCTAAATCATGGTCAAAAAATAACTGAATTACTAAAACAAAAACAACATCTACCGATGTCCGTGGCAGAGCAAAGCCTGATGCTTTTTGCGGCAGAGCATGGATTTTTACATAACGTGAACCTACGCAACATAGGTAGTTTTGAGAAATCACTTCTAGAATACGCTTATTGTAAATATAAGACGCTATTAACTAATATTAACGAATCTGGCAATTTTAATAATGAAATAAAAGAACAAATAAACCATCTATTAGAAAAATTTAAACAAACACAATCCTGGTAAGATCCTATATTTTTATTTCAAGAGTATATTAAATAGGACCTTGCGGAGAAGCTTATGTCTAACGCAAAAGAGATACGAAATAAAATCCTCTGTGTACAAAAGACACAAAAAATTACTAAAGCAATGGAAATGGTTGCAGCTTCGAAAATGCGTAAATCCCAAGAAAGAATGGCTATGAGTCGTCCTTACGCAGAATCTATACGAAAAGTAATTACCCATATTACTTCAGCAAATTTAGAATACAAACACCCTTACTTAAATATACGCAATGTTAAGCGAAGAGGATATATAGTCATATCTACCGATCGTGGATTATGTGGAAGTTTAAATTTTCATCTCTTTAAGAAATTACTAATCCACATGCAGAACTCATATGAGAAAAAAATAGAAAATGATCTAGCTATTGTAGGATTAAAAGGAGGGGCGTTTTTTAAATCAATTGACGTTCAGATAGTTGCTCAACTACATGGTATAAACGATCAGCCAACTCTATCTAATTTAATAGGCCCTGTTCAGGCAATGCTGCAATTGTATAATAAAGAACGCATAGATCAATTGTATCTCGTTAGCAATAAATTTATTAATACCATTTCTCAGTCCCCAGAAATAGTACAACTACTACCTTTATCTCCTGAAGACAAATCTACTAATTTAATTTCAAACAAAACATGGGACTATCTATACGAACCTGATCCAAAAACTTTATTAGAAACATTGTTACAACGTTATATTGAGTCTCAAGTATACCAATCTGTCGTAGAAAACTTGGCTAGCGAACAAGCAGCTCGCATGCTTGCAATGAAAACTGCCACCGATAACGGAGAGGCTCTCATTAAAGAATTACAACTAGTATACAATAAAGCACGACAAGCTGGTATTACTCAGGAATTAACCGAGATTATTGGAGGAGCCTCTGCCGTTTAAATCGTAATTAAAAAAACAAAAATATATAGAACAAGATTAAATGCATATCAAATTCTATGATAAACTTCTCAACTATTTGAATAACTAATCCTAATCTTCTCCTAAAATATAACTAAATCAGATAAAATAACATAAAATCATAATTAGAGGATTAATCAATAGAGGATTAATAAATGAGCATCGGGAAAATTATTCAAGTAATCGGCGCAGTGGTAGATGTAGAGTTTCCTCAAGAAACTATACCAAAAATATATAATGCACTTGAAGTCTATACTCGTCAAAAACGCCTAATCTTAGAGGTCCAGCAACAATTAGGTGGTGGAGTTGTTCGTGCGATAGCTATGGGTTCATCAGATGGATTAAAACGTGGTATTACAGTATTAGATCTTCAGCACCCAATTCAAGTTCCAGTAGGAAGCGCTACACTTGGTCGAATAATGAATGTACTTGGTGAGCCAATCGATATGAAAGGAAGTATTGATTCAAAAGAACGTTGGCCCATTCATCGACCTGCACCTGCTTATTCAGAACAAACTAGCTCTCAAGAACTACTAGAAACTGGAATTAAGGTGATTGACTTAATGTGCCCCTTTGCGAAAGGTGGTAAAGTAGGATTATTTGGTGGTGCGGGTGTAGGAAAAACTGTGAATATGATGGAGCTAATTCGAAATATTGCAGCTGAACATTCTGGTTTTGCCGTATTTACTGGCGTAGGTGAAAGAACCCGTGAAGGAAATGATTTTTATCATGAGATGATTGAATCAAAAGTAATTGATAAAGTTACGCTTGTTTATGGACAAATGAATGAGCCCCCAGGAAACCGTCTTCGAGTTGCTTTAACTGGTCTAACTATAGCTGAAAAATTTCGAGATGAAGGCAAAGAAGTACTATTGTTTATTGATAATATTTATCGCTACACTCTAGCTGGCACAGAAGTATCAGCTCTATTAGGACGAATGCCTTCTGCAGTAGGATATCAGCCCACTCTAGCAGAAGAAATGGGTATGCTACAGGAACGAATCACCTCAACGAGGACTGGCTCCATTACATCAATTCAGGCTGTTTACGTTCCTGCAGATGACTTGACTGATCCATCACCAGCTACAACTTTCTCTCATTTAGACGCTACTGTAGTACTCAGTCGTCAGATTTCTGCTCTAGGAATCTATCCAGCCGTAGATCCTCTAGAATCAACTAGTCGTCAACTAGACCCTCTTATTGTTGGACAAGAGCACTACGATACTGCATGCGGTATTCAATCCCTTTTACAGCGTTACAGAGAATTAAAAGATATTATTGCCATACTTGGTATGGATGAATTATCAGAAGAAGATAAGCTAGTCGTAACACGAGCTCGAAAGATACAACGTTTTCTTTCCCAACCGTTCTTTGTTGCAGAAATATTTACTGGCTCCCCTGGAAAATACGTATCGTTAACAGATACGATACGTGGATTTAAAGATATCATGGAGGGTAAATATGATCATCTTCCTGAGCAAGCTTTTTATATGGTAGGTGTAATTGACGAAGCATTAGAAAAGGCTAAAACGCTTTAATAAAATTAAATAAAGAACTGCGTTAGAGATATCCAAAATACCATACACAGTACTATTACATCAACTTTATAAATAGGAATTTTCTATGATCTCAGGTTTTCAGTTGGACGTTGTCAGCGCAGAACTACAAATATTTTCTGGCATTGTGCAAAGCATCCAAGTCTCAGGTAGCGAAGGCGAGATGGGTATTAGGTCCAACCATACACCAATTTTAACATCAATCAAACCAGGAATGGTTCAAATACTTAAAAAAAATGGTGCAAAAGAAATTATTTATCTCTCTGGTGGTATATTAGAAGTACATCGTAATATAGTTATGATTTTAGCTGATTCTGCCATTCGTGGAAATAACTTGGATGAAAAACGCGTGGCTTCTGCAAAAAAAGAAGCTATGGAAATCATAAAACAACATAATTGTGACAGCGATGTCATAGAAGCATCTATCAAATTAACAAAAGCATTAGCACAATTACGTGTAATTGATCTAATTAAAAAAGAAAACATATATATCAAAAACCTAACCAATATTGTGCATTAAAAATACCATTTAAGAATCTCTAAAGTGCACAATAACAAGCCTTCTTGTAAGTCCTCTCACAATTCCTAACTCAATCTGTATCAAGAAGATTGATGCCTTCATTTTAACGATTGATTATAGACTGCATATACAAAGCATGAATTATAAACGTCATTTTAGATAACATCTACTACTAATAGAAAAAATTCTAAAAATATCTAATAATCACCAACAATCTCACGATCATGACTAATTACTTTCCTTGTATTATAATAATTTAGAAAGTGATCTTCTTATTATGGTTATAAAAGAACGTCCGATTTAAACCAAAATATGATCCTCATATCTGAAGCACGCTATATCTTTTCTCAGAGTTCTATTTAATTATATTAATCTTTATTCTTCTCTAATCTAAACAAAAAAAATATTCATGACCCCTTGAAAGACTGAAAAAGTGACCATACTTATAATAATAAGAGAGTTATAAACCTATTTCATCCTAATTTCTAATTTTCATTAAATTGTACTAAGAGGAGAATTATAAATGAATATTCGCCCATTACACGATCGCGTAATAATCAAGCGTGAAGAAATTGAATCTAAATCAGCGGGAGGAATTGTATTAACTGGATCTGCAGCAGGAAAATCTACCCGAGGAAAAGTCTTAGCAGTTGGTAATGGACGTGTATTGGAAAATGGCAACATCAAACCATTAGATGTTAAAATAGGTGATATCGTTATTTTTAATGAAGGATATGCAGCAAAAACCGAAAAAATTGATAATGAAGAAGTTCTGATTCTTTCAGAGAATGAAATTCTCGCGATTATTGAGGCATAAAACACGCCATTGACGAAACTTAACTACATGGAGAAAACACAAAATGGCCGCTAAAGACGTCAAGTTTGGCAATGATGCTCGTGTAAAAATGTTGCGCGGTGTAAATATATTAGCCGATGCAGTTAAGGTTACACTAGGGCCTAAAGGTCGAAATGTAATACTAGATAAATCTTTTGGTGCCCCAACAATAACTAAAGATGGGGTATCTGTAGCTCGTGAAATCGAACTTGAAGATAAGTTTGAAAATATGGGCGCACAGATGGTAAAAGAGGTTGCATCTAAAGCTAATGACGCCGCAGGTGATGGGACCACTACAGCCGCTGTTCTAGCTCAATCCATTGTAAATGAAGGACTAAAAGCCGTTGCAGCCGGAATGAATCCAATGGATCTAAAACGCGGTATAGATAAAGCGGTAATTGCAGCTGTTGAATCACTTAAAAAACTATCATCACCGTGTTCTGATGCAAAAGCCATTGCTCAAGTCGGCACTATATCTGCAAACTCTGATGAGACTGTAGGAGCGTTAATTGCAAAAGCAATGGATAAAGTCGGCAAAGAAGGCGTTATTACTGTCGAAGAAGGAACTGGCCTACAAGACGAACTAGAAGTTGTTGAAGGTATGCAATTTGATAGGGGTTATTTATCTCCATATTTTATCAATAAACCTGCTACCGGTTCTGTAGAGTTGGAGTCTCCTTTTATACTTTTATCAGATAAAAAAATATCTAATGTAAGAGAAATGTTACCTCTCCTAGAATCAATAGCTAAAGCAAGCAAACCATTATTAATCATTGCAGAAGATATTGAGGGTGAAGCATTAACCACACTAGTGGTTAATAGTATGCGTGGAATTGTTAAAGTAGCAGCAGTTAAAGCACCTGGTTTTGGTGATCGCCGTAAAGCTATGTTACAAGATATTTCTGTTCTTACAGGTGGTTCTGTAATTTCAGAAGAAATTGGAATGGAGCTTAAAAATACAGTTCTAGAAGATCTAGGTCAGGCAAAGCGCGTTTTAATTAGCAAGGACACTACCACCATTATTGATGGTGCAGGAGATAAGCTATCTATTTCAGGTCGAGTAACTCAAATTAATCAACAAATCAAAGAAGCTACTTCAGATTATGATAGAGATAAACTAAAAGAGCGCATGGCTAAACTTGCAGGTGGTGTAGCTGTACTAAAAGTAGGCGCAGCAACTGAAATTGAAATGAAGGAAAAAAAGGCACGAGTAGAAGATGCTTTAAATGCTACTCGCGCTGCAGTAGAAGAGGGTGTGGTTGCTGGTGGTGGCGTAGCTCTAGTACGAGTCGCCTCAGAGCTTTCAAGTCTTCGTGGTCAAAACGAAGATCAGAATGTAGGTATTAAAGTTGCCCTTCGTGCAATGGAATCTCCAATGCGTCAAATTGTTGCCAATACAGGAGCAGAGTCATCTGTAGTCACTAATTCTGTAAAAGCAGGAGTAGGAAATTACGGTTATAATGCTCAAACAGAAGAGTATGGTGATATGATTGAACTAGGTATTCTCGATCCTACTAAAGTAACAAGATCCGCATTACAATACGCAGCTTCTATTGGGGGCTTGATGATTACCACTGAATGCATGATCACTGATCTACCTAAAGGTGAGACACCTGAAGCTGGACCAAGTGGTGGCATGGGTGGCATGGGCGGAATGATGTAATTGTAATTTTTATCAACCCCTTGAAAAAGGGGTTGATTTTTTATTCATCCTTAAAATGTCATAGATAAGAATTAATCAATATATCAGCATTACCAAATAAAACTGAAATAAGATTATGAAGATAGAAATTTACTGAACATCCACGTTGATAAGCTAGACTAAACACTTCTAGTTACTTTATCTCAACAAAACTAACACTAATAACGAAAGTGAAAAAATTTAAAACTAACAAGATTATCTTGTTTCTCTTCTAATCAGAAGATATAAACTATATAGTTTTACCATATTTGATAAAATCAATCCTATAGATTGATCACATGTAAATAATTCATCTAAATATCAAAAAAACTCACTACCTTCTGATGTCTCAACCGTCAATTCACCACGTAAATTCTTCTGCATAAGATCTCGAATCTCTTCACTAGTTAAATTTTTACTCAATAGATAATATAATTTAGCTAAAGCCGCTTCTACACTAAGATCAGCCCCCCCAACTACACCCGCGCATGCCAATCTGTGTCCAGACATGTATCCCTTCATGTTAACCTTACCAGAGATACACTGTGTTACATTAACAACAACTACACCACGCTGAGTAGCACCCTTTAATTCATCTAAAAACTCTTTATTCTGAGGTGCGTTACCCATTCCATATGAGCGAATGATCAAGGCTTTCATCGGTTCTCTAGTAAAAGAACGAACCACTTGAGCAGATATACCTGGATAAATTGTAATAATTCCAATAGACTGCGAGAAAATAGGATGAACCACTAGCTCTCCTTCTGATAAAGGTAGAGATTGAGTATTAAAAACCCTAATCCTCGGGCCTACTTCTAATAGTGGTGGAAAATTGGGCGAAGCAAAAGCATTAAAACGATCAGCATGTACTTTAGTTGCTCGGTTTCCACGGTATAAGGTATTGTTAAACAACAATGTTACTTCATGAATTGGATACTTCGCAGCAATAAATAACGCATTAATTAAATTATTTTTCCCGTCTGATCGGAACTGTTCCAGTGGAATTTGGGCTCCTGTTATAATTACTGGTTTTGTTAGATTCTCTAACATAAAAGAAAGTGCAGAGGCAGTAAATGCCATAGTATCTGTACCATGTACAATAACAAATCCATCATATAAGTGATAATTATGATAAATATCATTGGCAATCATTTGCCAATTTTTTGGTTTAATATCTGCAGAATCAATAAGAGGATGATATTCATTCATAGTAAAATTAGGCATAGTTACTTTATAAGAATCTAACATATTATCTAGCTGATTTTTCAAATAACCTGATACCGGAATGCAACCATTATGAGAATATTGCATACCAATAGTACCCCCTGTATATGCGACATAAATGGATTTCTTTTGCATTCGAGCTCTCAAAAATAACTGTCAAAAAATCTTAGCTATGAATGAACCCCTATCAGACACAATCAGAGCGGTCTGTATAATCTTGTTATTTTTTAAACAAATTAGTGTTTACTTTATATCACTACGACAACTGGTACAAAGAGCATAGCGATCTTTAGAATCATAAAGAAAATACCCTCCCAAACCAGATTTATTAGTTATCTCTTGGAGACTATCTAAGATTTCCGTTGATGAGCTTATTTGAAAAAAATGCATTAAAAGAGATAGATTGGCAGGAATCTCAACTTCACTAAAAAACATATCCAGTAATCCTGGCCTATCTTTATACCAACTAATCTGCGGATTAGTTAGTTTTGCTAACTCTGCAGCCTTCATCACTGCATCATCAAAATCACCTAATGCATCTACTAATCCATTATCTTTTGCTTCACGTCCAGTCCATATATGTCCCTGCGCTATCCTATCAACCTCAGTAATAGTTTTATGACGTGCTTTAGCTACTAAACTGATAAATCGTTGATAACCATTCTCTATACGCAATTGCATTATTTTCTGAACTTCTTTTGGTAAAGATTTAGTGTTCATTACTTCAGCTAAACCAGATGTTGCCACTCCGTCAACATGTACACCAATGGCACCTAATAAATTCTCTATAGTATTCAATACGCTGAAGATTCCAATAGAACCAGTAATAGTATTTGGATCAGCTATAATGTAGTTGGCTGGTATTGAAACCCAGTAACCACCTGATGCGGCTACACCCCCCATAGACACTACTACAGGTTTACCCGCATTCCGTGCAGCAGATAACTCTTCACGAATACCTTCAGATGCTGTTGCAGTGCCTCCAGGGCTGTTAACACGAAAGATAATAGCTTTTATTTTTGGATTAAGACGTGCTGATCGAATTTCCAATATACTGGCTTCACTAGAAACGCAGCCTGTCTTAGTATCACGATCCATAATAGCACCACTAACCATGATCACTGCTATGTTATTATTATCAGTACTGGTATTTTTAAGCTGGTAATCATAAATATTAATACCATGATAATTTTTTATCTCTTCATTCCATCCAAATACCTTTACCAAGGCTTTATCAACAAATGAGGACGAAGCTAATTCATCCACTAAATGCATATCTTTAGCATACTGAGCAGAGTCTCCGTGTAACTTTTCTAATCTATATACTTGCTCCTGCACGCTTGGAAAGATTTGTTGAATATCCAAATGTCTATTCTCAGCTAACGTACATAAATAATTATGCCATAGCTCACCCAGCCATATTCTATCGATCTCACGCACCTCTGATGACATATCATCGCGTAAAAAAGGTTCTACAGCAGATTTATATCTTCCTACACGGAATACATGAGAATTGATTTTTAATTTCTTTAATAAACTGTGATAATACATGCTGTTTGTAGCAAAACCATGCAAATCTACCTCCCCATCTGGAGACAAATAAATTTTATTAGCAAAACTTGCAAGATAGTATTGAGCTTGACTATAGCTAGATCCAGTAGCAAAAATTGGTTTTCCACTATTTCGAAACTCACGCAAGACTTTACCAACATATTGTAATGATGGCTGGTCACCACCAGAAAAATTATGTAAATCGAGTACCATTCCGGTAATCTTGGGGTCATCCTTAGCTTGACGAATAGTAGACACTAGATGAAATAATGAATGTTCCTTAATATTTTCACTATTATTGCCCAATATCTGGCGACCTACCTTATTGAAGAACTTATGACTATTAGTCGGCTTATCGACTAACATACCACTAAGATTAACAATAAGAGCCCCCTTACTTAACTGAGAAATTGTATTAATTTTTTCATATTGCATCCAGATTCCACAACATAAAAAAACTAACAAAATACAAACAACATTTAAAATCACTTCACGTATCAAAGTTAAAACTCGCCAAATCGAGTGAAAAACTTTAATGATAAATTTCCATACCATGTACATTAGCTCTCCACCAATAACCTATATTGCTCGATGCGATGAGAAATACGAGCTGCTAAGTAATTAAAATTCATCATGTATTATCCTACATTTATAGTGTATCTTTATAAGATACCTTTATCTTTGGAATCAATATTTTATTCAGAATGATAATAATAAGTTATATAACACTATATGATAAAAATCACTATAGCAACTCTCTATTGTTATCAATATATAATATTACCATTAATTTAAAGCAAAAATTAAAATATCAAGGAATGAGGGATCTAGAAAATACGTAATAATTCTAGAAAAAAATGAAATTTATAGACTAATTCATGATTTGTACGATTTTCGTTTAACAAAACATCAAGTCTATAATAAAAAATACAATAATAATTAAAGAAGAATCATTTATCTAGATTTCTATAATCAATCTAGCGATCTTATTGTCGCATTATAAACAGCATCATCTTTATCTAGTTCAATAAAACGACTACTCACTCTAATCATAGACTACAACTAAATAATTTTAATAATATAAACTAAATACAAATAAAGAATAAGAAATTAATTTTACATTCCATAAAATTCTTAATTTATATTTTATATATTCTCCATCATGGTGTATGCCAAAAAATGGCTCTTGTTTAAGATACCAACCGGTTTAATGACATAAATAAAATATTAATTCACTACTAGTCATATTACATAAAATAAAATTACGCATCATTAATCTCTCTCGTAATCTATATTGTCATATTATTGTCAACCCTATAACATTATAAAAATTTATATTATATGAATAAAAAATACAGAACTACTTATTTTTTAACATAAAAGAATAGAATTATCTTCATATGATAGATATCGTCATCTTATTCATCTGATAAAAAATGATACAAACTTTATCTTTTCCGTTTTTCTTACGAAAGTAACTTAAATTAAAATAATATATATAGCTTATTATAAATAATATATATTAATTCTAATAGCTATCAAAAATAGATATACAAATATTTTCTAACAGGACTATTTAATATTTAATAGAGATTTAAACTAATTTTAAAAAATAGATATTATGAAATAATCTGTGATATTTATCTAAAAATATCTAAGATATTGTAGTGTACAATTACACCATACTAATATTATCCACTCTCTATTGTCATTCTCTATTTCCTAGATCCTCTTAATCTCATAAAATCATAAAAAATCATATTACTGACTAATTAAATCTTATCTTAGTTCTAAACTAAGATAAGATGAACCTTTTCTTTCTATCGGAAGATACCTTAAATATACCAGATCTCTATAATTTTTATTCTATATGTATATAGCATGTGACATGCAATGTATATATAGACTGATACAACACTGATCTAAATTAGCTTATACATGCTAATATAAATATAAAAATTATTTTATACAATAATAAAATAATACATATATTAGATAATAATTAAAACTACCCTAATGTCTATATCGCTATTCATAGAAGTTTTCGATAATGATATATTATATTATATATTACTTTAAAAAAGTTTTACTTCTATTAATAAAATGTAGTCAATAGAAAAATATTCCATCATTCATTTATATTCAAAATATTTAAGTCAATATATTATCTCAAAATAAATACATACATAAATTAATACTTTAATTATATGCTAAATCATTGAACTTAATGATAATATTTTATTTTTTATCTATAAACGATCACAGTATTGATATGTGATACTTAGATGATCATCTAAATACAATAAACATCTATATTTCTAGTGATTCTCATAGAGACGATCACCCTAATACCTAGCCAATAGTATGTGCTGACAACAAATACTTTTGAACAAAAAATGAAATATACCACATTTAAACGATTAAAAAAACGATTAATGCCTATGGTTATGTAAATCATAACCATATATTATTAACCTCTTCAATATGAAATCGTAATAGAACAATATCTATAATACCATATGTATGATACATCATGAATTTATGATATATAATTTACTTATATAAACCATAACTATGATAGAAAAACCACTATATAAATAAGATATTTTCTTAATAACCTAACTAATTATAGAGCGTTTTATTATAAATTTTTATAGAAATTGCATATAATTATATTTATAATTATCAATTTTTATACATTTATTTTCTTTCAAGACTTAAGATAATTGTTTCTTCTTTATAAAAAAGAAGATCACGTCAATTATAACAAAATAGAAAATAATTTAATTCAAGGTTTTCATGAAGAAATTACAATCTGTAGAAGCTTTATAATTTTATCCCAAACGATTAAAACTTATATACCATAACAATATAGCATGTCAACTACATAGATGAAATGCATAGTAATCTAAACTTCTACATATTCTTCAAAAATATTAACAACCCATCTATCACAAACAAAATAATTATTATTTATGAATACATATCTCTCTTAAATTACTGAGTTCTATAAAAAATGAAACATAAGGAATCTATATCAAGCTAATTACAAAATAAAAGAACAAAATATAGGAATAGATAAAAAATTATATGAAAAATCTCTTCAAATCTAATCAAAAAAGAAGAAATATAATAAATTTTTATAGTTCTGATTATAATAGATACAAACTTAATTCTATTCCACTAATTATATAAAATAATATATCTCATTATAATAATACTTAATTCAATAAGTGAAATAAATATTGATATCATTGATAATAATTAATTAAACATTTCTATAATTAGTGTTTCTAAAGGAAGACTCATGAAGATCTTACCTCTTGCTTGGAAAGAACGTTTTTCTGGAATATCACGCCTATATGGACAAACTGCATTATCATTATTTTCTGAACAACATATCTGCATTATAGGAATCGGGGGAGTGGGGTCATGGGCGGCCGAGGCGTTAGCTCGAAGTGGTGTTGGTATGTTAACTTTAATCGACATGGATGATATATGCATTAGCAATACTAACAGACAAATTCATGCAATAGAAACAAACTTAGGCAAACCAAAAACGGAAGTCATGGCAAAACGTATCTCAAAAATAAATCCTGAATGCTGTGTAACCTGCATTGATGATTTTATTACTGTAAATAATACCTCTATCTTATTGAACTATAATTTTAGTTATGTTATTGATGCCATTGATAACGTGAAAGCAAAAGCAGCACTACTATCGTTATGTTATCGTTCTAACCTACCAGTCATAACTATTGGTGCCGCAGGTGGAAAAATTGACCCACTACAAATACAAGTTTCTGACTTAACAAAAACAATCCAAGATCCATTAGCAGCTAGTGTACGTGATCGACTTCAATATGATTTTCAAATCATACCTAATAGTAAAGGGAAACTTAACATTGATTGTGTATTTTCAAGTGAGCGCTTACGCTATTTTCAAGAGAATGGTTGTATATCCCATTCACGCAGAAATATTAAATTGCAAAAAAGAATGGATTGTGAAAAAGGACTAGGTACAGTAACCATGGTTACTGCCACTTTTGGATTTATTGCCGTATCACATGTTTTAAAAAAAATATTATATAAAAACCAAAACACTATCTGATCAACAGTCATCATCTCAATCTACTCTACCACTGAACAAAGAAGGACAAAAAATAATAATAAATCATTTAATAAATAAGTGTTATAATTAACAGGTCACAAATTCATATATATATGAATCTTAATGAAATTTTATAGTTTAAAATAATAAACTCTCAAAATAGGTCATCATTCTGTATTTTTTACAATCCGCATACCCAGTCAACTAACCATAAACCTGATACTTACTTAATATTAATTTAGAATTAATGTTGATTTTCTCTTTAAATATTATGAATTTAAAATGGATTATGTGAATCAATAAATTATATTAATTAATATAAACCCTATATCACAATGACCGATTTTTATCCTATTTTTATTATTTTTTACGTTGTAAAAAAATATTGACAATGCAAATAATTAACTAGTTACTACTTGTTAGACAAGTACCTTGAACTGTAAGATAAATCAAATAACATGATGTTATCAGTACAAATTTATTAAACATGACTAAAAATAATCTTAGAGATATCTAAAAGTAATTACATCACCGGACACAATCCTAACAAATCAAACGCTAATAATAAAAAAATTATTGTAACACATACAAAATATTATACTGATTGTTGAACATAACTCATATAAAAATTTATGAATATCCTGCTTTAGGTAACCGCTTGCCATCTAACCAAGCAGCACCATTATCCATGATTAATCGACCATCAATAAACCAACTAATTGCTTTAGGATAAATCAAATGCTCTACACATTGAACGCGTATAGACAAAGAAGATACAGTATCTCCTCTAAAAACTGGTACTTTAGCTTGTAATATAACCGGCCCTTGATCTAAGTTTTTAGTTACAAAGTGCACTGAAGCGCCGTGTTGATGATCTCCATTCTTAATAACTTTCTTATGAGTATGTAATCCCGGATAACGTGGAAGCAAAGACGGATGAATATTAAGTATTCGGCCATAATAATATTCAACAAATGCTATACTAAGAATACGCATATATCCAGCCAAAATAATGAGATGCGGTTGGTAATAACCTATTTCGTTTAGTAAGCAATCATCAAATTCATCTTTATTACAGTACCTGGATTCTAAAATGACATGAGCAGGAATTTTAGCTTTATGAGCGCGATTTAAAGCAGTTGATTCAGACTTGTTGCTAAAAACAGCAACTACCTTACCGGAAATTAGCATATTACAACATGCATCCAATATGACCTGCAAATTGCTTCCATAGCCAGAAGCCAAAACAACAATACGTTTCATATATTAATGACTACGCGCTCAGAAGAGCTAGATGATTTAACAAAACCTATTTTCCACGCTAATTCTCCAGAATTACTCATAATATGTAAAGTCTGGTCTAATGAAGAGGGATCTATTATGATGACCATCCCCACTCCACAATTAAAAGTATGATACATCTCAGAACGATTCATATCAGAAGACTGTTTAATCCAACGAAAAACAGGTGGCCAGTCCCAACTTGACGCCTCTATTACAGCTTGAAGATTAACTGGTAATACGCGAGGCAAATTATCTAATAAACCCCCACCAGTCACATGCACAATCGCATGAACATTAATCTGTTGAATTAAAGTTAAAATGCTTTTTACATAAATTCGTGTTGGTATCAACAAAAGCTCTGCTAATAATTGTCCATTAAAGATAGCAGTATCTATACTAATTTTAGTATGCTCTAAAAGTTGACGAACTAATGAATATCCATTAGAGTGTAAACCAGATGAACCAAGAGCAACAAGAATATCGCCATCTCTGACTTTATAACCATCAATAATACCTTCTCTTTCAACTATACCTAAAGAAAAACCTGCCAGATCACAATCTTCTCCACGATATATACCAGGCATTTCAGCAGTTTCACCACCAACTAAAGAACAACCAGACTCTAAACAACCTTGAGCTATACCGGTCATGATCTTAGAAGCAGTATCAATATTTAACTTACTCATAGCATAGTAATCTAAAAAAAATACTGGTTCTGCACCTAAAACAATTAAATCATTCACACACATAGCAACCAAATCAATCCCAATAGTATCATAAGACTGTAATTGCATAGCTAATTGAAGTTTAGTCCCAACTCCATCGGTACTAGAAACTAAAATTGGATCACGATATTTTTTTGGTAAAGAACATAAAGCCGCAAAACCACCTAGCTCACCTATCACCTCTGGACGACGAGTTTTTTTTACTATACCTTTGAGTCGACTAATTAACACATTACTAGCATCAATATCTACACCAGAATTTTTATAACTAAAAACAGTAGTATCACTCACCATGCCATCCCCATTTGATATTTATGAAATAAACAAAATTTCAGGGCACTCCACTCTAAATATAAACGAATCAAAAAAAAATTAAATCACAGTAACCTCTATAATATTAAAATTCATATACTTTAAATAAAATATTACTCGCACATTAAAATTATATAAAAATTTATCTTAAAACATTTGACTTAACTAATCTTATAGAAGATATTATATATATCCATGTCATTTAAAAAGTTATAAGTTATAAAATAATTAAACCAAAATCTTTAAAGAAAGTCACTGGAATTAATGAGTCTGATCCCAATTATAACCTACACCAATATTAACAGATAAAGGTACATCAAGTTTAATTACGCTTTCCATCAATTGGCGAATCTGTACAGAAGTCTCTTCTATAATATCTTTCCGTACTTCAAAAACCAATTCATCGTGTACTTGCATAATCATTTTAATTTTATAAGAATCTTGAGTTAATAACCATTTATCCACATCAATCATTGTTTTTTTAATAATATCTGCTGCAGTACCTTGAATTAAGGCATTAACGGCAGACCGTTCAGCTGCTTTACGACGAATCGTATTGGTAGATGTGATATCTGGAAAATAAATACGACGCCCATTTAAAGTTGATGCATACCCTTTTTCTACCACTTCTCTTTGCGTCTTTATTATAAAATCCAATATTCTTTGATATTGTGAAAAATAACGATCTCTATATATTTTAGCTTCCTTTATACTTATATTTAAATAACGTGCTAAACCAAAAGAACTCATACCATATATTAAACCAAAATTAATTGCTTTAGCAGTGCGACGTTGTTGTTGACTAACAGAATTGATCGCAACACCAAAAACTTCTGATGCCATAGAACAATGAATATCTTGTTCTTTAGAGAAAGCCAATAAAAGATTCTGATCTTGTGATAAATGGGCTATAATACGCAATTCAATTTGTGAATAATCAGATGATAAAATATAATAATTTTTTTCTGCAATAAATGCTTGTCGGATGCGACGACCTTCACGACTGCGTATCGGAATATTTTGTAAATTAGGGTGACTAGATGAAAGACGACCAGTAATCGTCAAGGCCTGATGATATGAAGTATGAATACGATTACTACTTGGAGTGATCATAAAGGGTAATTTATCAGTATAAGTTGATTTAAGCTTAAATAGACTTCGATATTCTAAAATAATTTCGTGTAAAAGATTTTTTTTTGTTACATCTATTAATATGTCTTTTGTACTAGAACAGAGAACATCTGATTTGTTTTTTATAGAGTTAGTATTTTGTAAATCATATATAATTTCTTGAATTTGTTTTGGTGACAAAAGGTTAAAGGATTTTCCTGCTAATCTATATGCTTCTTGTTTTAGGCTATGCAGCCGATCATTTAGTTCCTGTGAATGCACCTCCAATATGCTACAATCAATTAGAACTCCATTATTTTCTATTCGTGCAATTACAGGTACAAGAACTGTTTCAATATTTTCAAAAATATATCTAAGTTCTAGATTTTTTTCTAACTCGCTAAATAACTTAAAGTATAATTTTAGTATAATATCAGCACATTCTGCTGCATAATAAGTTGCTATATCTAATGGTATTTTATAAAAATTAAGTCTATTGCTTCCTGGTTTAGTAATCTCAGTTAATTTCACTGTTTTATGATTTAACCATGATTCTGCTAATTTTAATAAATCATTACTATGACATCTGCTATTTAATACATAAGATGCTAGCATCGTATCGAATAATGCGCCCTTGAGCACAATATTATGCTTCTTAAAAATCTTCTGTATATAATGAAAATTATGCCCAACCTTCATTATATTTTTATCCTCAAATAGAGGCTTTAAAGATGAGAGAACATAAGAACACTGTAACTGAACTGGTACGTTTAAGTAGTCATGTGATATTGGCAGATAAGCAGCATGACCCAAAGTAATTGCTAATGATAATCCAATAATATTGATGTGTAATTTGCTTGATGAATGAGTATGTAAGGCAAATGAAAAAAATTTTTTATTTTGTATAGTTTTTAGCCACAATGAAAACACTTGTTTATCTAAAATACTCGAATAATTAGATAACAATAATTCATGAACAGATTCTGGCAAATCTCTCTCTTTCAATATAGGAGCAGAATTTGGTATAGCTATTTTTTCTTTATGAAAAGAATCTAACCACCATTGATCTTCCTTTAAGTACACAACCCATCTTCTCAGATTATAAAATATCAAAAGTTTTATTAACTCTTGTATAGATGGAGACCTCTTAATTAACTGACCACTAGTCCATTCAAGTAATACATCAGTTTTAATGGTTGCTAATTTATAAGAAAGAAACGCTGTTTCTTTATTTATTTCTAGTTTAGTCATTATTGTTTGCGAGCCTCGAAAAGAAAGCGAGGCAACTTTTTCTAGGTCTGAATAAATTTTAATAATCCCACCAAACGTTCGTAACAAAAACTGAGCTGTCTTGATCCCAACACCAGGCACCCCTGGAATGTTATCAGATGAATCGCCCATTAAAGCAAGAAAATCTATGATAAGTTCTGGAGGAATTCCATATTGGTCTAAGACCTCTTTTGGTCCTATGATTTTATGACTTACTAAATGAATTAACTTGATATTGTCAGTAACCAACTGAGCCATATCTTTATCATTAGTACTAATTAATACATTAAAACCATCTTTTTCTGCTGCCAAAGCGAGAGTACCAATGACATCATCTGCTTCAACACCAGGAATAACTAGAAGAGGTATTCCCATTGCTTTAATAATCTTATGCAGTGGATCAATTTGTACTTTTAATTCCTGAGGTATAGGTGGACGATATATTTTGTATTCTACAAAAATATCATCACGAAAAGTTTTTCCTTTCGCATCAAAAATTACAGCAATATGACTAGGCTTATATTTTAAAAATAAACGACGAAACATGCTTAATACGCCATAAATGGCTCCAGTTGGAAAACCAGAGTTATTAGTAAAAGAAGGGAAAGCGTAATAAGCACGATATAGATAAGAAGAGCCATCTACTAAAATCAATAGATTTTTTTCAATCGTAATCATAAATAATTCACATTATCTTTTTAGTTAAATAGAATAAGTATGAAGAAAATCTATTCATATCTCCGTTAATTTAAGCTGTTGTAATATATTCACTTCTGGAATCATAATAGAATATATAGTGTATAAATTAAGACACATAACCCTCTATACTAACCAATCTCTAAACTAATTCCAAAGAACTGATATTCTTTCATATCAGGATAAAATACCAAATAAAATCTAATAAAAGTAAAAATATGATTTTATTTTAAATAATTTTACTTAAACCTACTTTATTGATATCTATATTATAGATACTTGTAATGGAGTTGAGTTATACTTTTAAAAATAAAAATTTATTTTAATATATAAAATTAATTCTTATTTTGAATCTTTCCTGTTTAAATTATAATATATTTCTAAACCTTTCTAATACTGATAGATACAATGATAATCTTACTAAATAAAAAATAATCATCTTAAACTTGTCTTTCTTTTATACGCAAAAACTTAATCATCTATCAAGTATGATGATCTTATAGTTATATAAATCATTCTACTGTATTCTAAAACAGATAGGGTATAGATATAATAATTAGAATTACAAAAATTTTGACAGCTATCGTTAACTTATAGTAACGAGCAATTGGTCTACTATACTATCTTAGTTAATTTTACACTCTAATATCAGATAAATGAATCAAGTATAACTGATATATCTAAACCAATAAATTTAGAGAAATTTATTAACAATCTTATTAATTTTCTAACAGATCTACTCCTTTTTGGAATGACTAAAAATTGATTATGCATATAAATTCAAAAATTGATTTGATGAGATAAATCAATAAATAAAATTTATAAAAATTGCATATACTATCAAATCCACAATAAAATTAGAGAAAACCTTGTTTCAATAAAGCGAAAATTAAATAAAATTCATAATAAATTTAGAATAAATTTAGAGAAGTCATATATTTTTTATGAATTAATAGTGACGGTATGCTCTCATCATCATAATCATCCCGACTACCATCATTGGAATAGATAATATTTGTCCCATACTTATTCCATAAAATAAACCTAACTGGACATCAGGCTCACGAAAATATTCAGAAATTATACGTAGAAAGCTATAACTAATTAAAAATAGTCCAGAAACAGACCCCAAAGGTCTATTTTTATTCATAATAAAAACATTAAGAATAATAAATAATAAGACTCCTTCTAAAATTAACTCATATAATTGAGAAGGATGTCTCGGTAAACTACCATAGGTCAACAATAAATCCTTCCATTCTGCATGTATTTCTGTCAAACTTATATCCATATTGCGCGAACCAGGAAACAACATCGACCAAGGTAAATCAAAGTTTACTCGCCCCCATAGCTCACCATTAATATAATTTCCAAAGCGTCCTGCCCCGAGACCAAATGGGATCGTTGGTGCTATAAAATCTGAAACTTGTAAAAAATGACGCTTAGTTCGATATGAAAAAATTAATATAGCTAGTATTACCCCAATTAACCCGCCATGGAATGACATACCACCATTCCATATTTTAAATATATCTAATGGATTATTAAGAAAAAACGGAAGATTATAAAATAAAACATAGCCTAGACGACCTCCAAGGAAAACTCCAAAAAAACTAATATATAAAAGGAGATCTATATCATCCTTTGCCCAAGAATAACCAAAATAAGAAACTCTCCGTATAGCCATCCATCGCACAAATATAAAACTAATTAAATACATTAACCCGTACCAATGTAAAGAAAATGGACCAAAAGACAACATCACTGGGTTAACATGCGGAAAAGATAAATAATGATTACTCATCAAACACCATGATAATAATTAATATAATTAACCATAATTCAATATACCAATAATTAATTTAAAAATAAAAAGGAGTATATAGAAATAAATCAGATTACTCTTAATAAGAGATGTATGTCATAAAAATTATCTTTATAAAAAATAATAATTATGCACAAAATCACAAAATTCAAAAAATAGAAATATATAAAACATAACAACTCTTTAAATGTTTTATAAATTATTTTGTAAATATTTTTACCCCATCAGTGGTACCGATCAAAGCCATATCTGCTCCACGATTCGCAAATAAACCAACAGTCACTACACCAGTCACAGCATTGATCTCTTTTTCTAACAAAGCTGGGTCACTTATATCAAGATGATATACATCAAGAATAATATTACCATTATCAGTAATAACATTTTGACGATATTTAGGTAATCCACCAAGTTTAATTAATTGACGTTCTACATATTTTCGTGCCATAGGAATTACTTCGATCGGCAAAGGAACATGCCCTAAAACGTTAACCTTCTTCGATTCATCAGCAACACAAATAAAATAATCAGAAACAGCTGCAATAATCTTTTCTCTCGTTAAAGCTGCTCCTTTTCCTTTAATCATTTGTAATTGATCATTAATCTCATCTGCACCATCAATATAAAGAGACAAGATCTTAATCTTATTAAGATCTAAAATAGGAATACCATAAGATGCTAATCTAGCGCTCGACACTTCTGAGCTTGATACCGTTCCAGCAATTTGATATTTTATTGATGCCAGAGCATCAATAAAATATGCAATTGTAGAACCAGTACCGACTCCAACAATCATTCCAGGCATAACATATTCTAATGCAGCCCACCCAGCAGCCTTTTTAAGCTTGTTCTTCATCATTATCAGGTTCCAGCTTTTTAGCACTAAATTGTAAAATATGTTGTTATTGAAAAACTGTTTATTATCACTAATTTTAGATCAAATTCTTACATAATTCACTTTATATCGTCTAAAGATTCTTTTGACTTTTTTCTTATAAAAGTACAATTTTATTCAATAAAATATTACTGATCGATTTTTTATTCATATATTTAAAAAATACTAAAATAAAAAATAAAACATTAAAACAAATAAATTTAAGAATATTTTAATGTTTAAATAAATTTAAAACATATATAATAATATTTTATTATTATATAATAATTTATTTAATCTTATTTCTCATTTGAATGTAGAGGTTTAGGAAATTCTCTAAAAATAAATGAATATAGTGAGTTTTATCTTATTTAATAATCAAGATCAATTTTGATGTTTTATCTTATATTGTATTTATAATAATTCTAATTATTATTGATAATAATATATTGATAATGTATATACACAATCATTGTGTATGCATAAAAATATGAATCTCGTTTATTAAATTTGACAAAACTAATATTTCTTCCTAATTAATATAAAATTAACGTTAATACTTATTTCAAATTTACTCTATTATTTTAGAAAAAACTGAAATATCCTATGGCATATCTATTATAATTTTGATTTTCTAAATAAATTAATCTATCATTTTTATACAATATTATATTTATTAATATAATCTTGATTACTTACTGTGATAATTGTTAACAAACTAAAATACCTAACACATAGATAAAATTATCTCTGTGATTTAATATTGCAAATAATAAAACTTAGTTTTAGTATAAAATTAATTATATTTAAAAAAAAATCAATATTGATTACATCAATATAATTTTATTATGCCTTGATTTGATTAATAAATAATCATAATATACATTATGATAATTCTTTATACTAGAAGATTTTAATTTAAAAAAACACAATACATATGAAAAATTTTACAGAACATTACTGAAAATTAAACACAATTATTCAATTTATACTAATATAGGATACTATGAGTATCCTATATGTCTTATTTAAAATAGTGATTTACTCAGTCTGAGTAAAAATTAATTATATGTAATATAATAAAATATTTTTAGAAATATCATTATAATTTCATTATACATAGTTTATGAGAGAATCTCTTTAAACATATATAGTATAGTGACATAATTAATACATGATATTAATTGTTTATTTTTTTAAAATAAAGAATTAAAAGATAACAATGCCATATAAAACTTTCTTATTATAAAGCAGATAGTACAATATATTCGCTACATCAAATGTTATTTAATTGTTTTATTCAAAATAAGCATAAAATTTAAGTAATTTTTGTTATATTTTATTACCGATAGGTTAAATTTAATCTTAAAGATGACCTAAAACCCTTGTTCTGTTGAAAAATCTATTTTTAGATTAATTATCAAAATTAATAAATTATGTTATTGCATAATACCGGAGACGACGCTGACTCATCCCTATGACCTATACTGGATGCATCATGCACTTTTGCTAGCATACCATGCTCAGTATCATGGAGAAATTCCTATCGGAGCGGTATTAGTGATTCGTGATCATCTAATTAGTAAAGGTTGGAATCAACCAATTCGACTGAATGATCCCACCGCACATGCTGAAATAACCTCTCTACGAGAGGCAGGGAGAGTTATACAAAACTATCGTCTAGTAAACTCAACTTTGTACGTCACAATGGAACCATGTCTTATGTGTTTTGGTGCTATTATACATAGCCGAGTAAAAAGATTAGTATATGGAACCTCTAATACGAAACATGAAACAATTAATACCTTAAAATACATCCAGAAAACACTAAAAATACATCATAATATCCAAATTGAGTCTGGAATTTTAGAGAAAGAATGTAAAACAGTGCTAAATCAGTTTTTTCGCTACCAACGAATAAAAAACAATCTCATTTCATAATTTATTAATTCCAATTTAGCCTTGTATTAAAAAACCACTATTTACATTATTATGAAAATTGTTTTTTTACTTAATATTTAATTTGTTAATATAAAAACCTTTCTTATCTTCTATAAATAAACAACTAACCTGAAAACTTATTTATTAACGCATTGTTAAAGATGCTAAATGATTACTATCACGCTCTCTAAAAACTCTATACCATATTCCATAAAACCTTAACCTAAAATTATATATATAAATATATATAAAAATAAAAAAAGATTATAAAATTAACAGATATTAATATTTCATATCCCTACCTTCTTTGATTAAAATATTTAATTAATTCTATATAATACATAATAAAAAATTATATAAATTGAGCAACATAAAAATTCTGATATATATTTATAATCTTTTAACTTTACAACCATTGCCAAAATATAAAATCAAAAAACTATTTCATTCTATTTTATCTCCGTATCATTAAACACAACATATGTAATTAATTTTTAATAAAAACCAATCTTCCTTCTAAAGGAAGATATCATATATTCTGTATATATCGAAATTTGAAAGTTTAAAAATGTTACTTTATAAAAAGTAATTGCTAAATAACTTTTTATTATACATCTCTCATACCAAATATGATTTTATTTATAGAAGTTCATTAAAATAAAAAAATATTTAATTTTATTATCTCATTATACCTGTTCAAACGTTAATTAACTTCAACACAAATCATTGCAATTACATATAAAATATCTTATTTAGATGAATTTATTTAAGTAATTGACATAGTCTCTAAATATGTAACTTAAAAATAAAAACCCTAATATCATAAAACTAATCTAATAAAAACTCAAAACTCTGATAAAATAAAACATACAATTTTTATAAAAAATTAAAAAAATAAAAAAATAAAATCACTAAGTTATTCAAATCATGAATATATTTTTCTGTATAAAATTAATGCTAATTACAATACGCTTATCCACTTATCTTTTGATGTAATCAAATAAAATATTAACTAAAATTTTTTAATTTTTCCTCTAAGATCAGCCCATCTAATAACTCTCACATAAAAATAAATTAATCATGTCAGACATAAAGGTATCAATAAAGTATTAGATAACCTTCATTACTTTGCTAATATAAATATAGTGTGCTATATGTAATATTCATTATAAATGAGCTATTTATTCAAAAAATAGATTATTATACAGCTATTCAATATTTTATGATTTTAATCTCTTTTTTCGGTATTCTCATATTTTAGGTAACTCTAAATATCTATGGATCTCAAATTCATCTCAAGATATAAAAAACGAAATTATGAAATTATTATTATATTCTTCTAATAAACTTCAGAATAAATCTTAAAAATCAATAATAAGCGCTAAACTATATTAAAACTGCACTGTTATAAAGTTAAAACTTATCAACTAAGGTTCATAAAAAATGACTTATTTTCCTTTAACAAAGCAATATTTATTATAAAGTAATTATGAAATATATAAACTTCAGTTTTTACTTATAAAATGCAACCACCCCTTATTACTACTAAAATTACAATCTTCTAAACCAATGAAAGAACAACAACCAATTTTACTTATCTAAAGTAAATTACAATATTACCAATAATAAAATCAGACAGGTCATAACCTAATAATGAAAAAAATAATTAAATAGTTACTAAATAATCATTTATAAGATTCTCGTAATAAAATAAAACATAGAACATTGCTGATTACAAGTGACTTACCTATAAGTAAACAACGTATCACAATAAATCCTGATCAAACAATTTTGTAAAAAATTTAAAAGATATATAATAATCCATCATTGAATCACCATAATTAAATATTCCTCTTTTGAATATAAGAGATCTTTTATGATAAAAATTTTACGCGGTCCACCCGCTTTATCTACAATGCTGGTTAAAAAATTACTAACATACTTTAAAGAAGAACATCTCTCTCTACAAAATATTTATGCTGAGTATGTCTATTTTGTTAAAATTCAAACACCCTTAAATATTTCAGAACAATTACGTTTAGAACACTTATTAGAAAGTAAGCCCTCATGTTTTAAAGAAAACTTACCGACTGGAAAGTTACTTCTAGTAACTCCTCGTCTGGGAACTATTTCTTCATGGTCTTCTAAAGCCACAGATCTAGTCAGAAGATGTTCGTTGACTAAAATCCTTCGCATAGAACGTGGTAAAGCTTTTTATATTAAATCTAAAAAACTGAATCATACAGAATGGAACTATTTAGCATCAAAATTATACGACCGAATGATGGAGGATTTTTTTACTAATTTTCAAAATATTAAACAATTATTCATTCAAAACCAACCCGCTCCAATGCAATATATCCAGATCCTAGAAAAGGGACGTGCAGCATTAGATGAAGCCAATATCTCTCTAAATCTCCTTTTATCTGAAGAAGAAATACAATATTTAATGACAGAATTTATAAATCTTCGCCGTAATCCAACAGATATTGAACTTTATATGTTTGCTCAAACTAATTCTGAACACTGTCGTCATAAAATCTTTAATGCTGATTGGTGTATTGATGGGAAAAAGAAATCAAAATCACTCTTTGATATGATACAGAATACTGTAAAAAAAAATCCAAATTATATACTTTCAGCATACAACGACAACTCAGCTGTAATGGAAGGTACTCCCTCAAATCTATTTTATTCTAACCAAAAGGGTTTTTATAATTTTAATCAAAAAAATGTACATATCTTAATGAAAGTAGAAACACATAATCACCCAACTGCCATTTCTCCAAGACCAGGAGCAGCAACTGGTTCTGGTGGTGAAATTCGCGATGAAGGAGCCACTGGAAGAGGAGCGCAACCTAAAGCTGCTTTATCAGGTTTTTCTGTATCGAATCTTCGTATTCCAGGATTTGAACAACCGTGGGAACAAGATTTTGGCAAACCGAATCATATTTGTAGTGCCTTAGAAATAATGATTGAAGCCCCATTAGGAGCAGCAGACTTTAATAATGAATTTGGACGCCCTGTATTAAGTGGTTATTTCCGTACTTATGAAGAAATGGTTAATAGTCATAATGGCAATGAACTACGTGGATATCATAAGCCTATCATGCTAGCAGGTGGTTTTGGTCACATTCTCGAAGAACATATTCAGAAAGGTAGAATTCATGATGGGGATAAATTTATTGTCTTAGGCGGCCCATCAATGAATATTGGACTAGGTGGCGGTTCTGCCTCTTCTTCATCTTCTAATAGATCTAATGTTGATTATGACTTTGCGTCTGTCCAGCGCGACAACCCAGAAATGGAGCGTCGATGTCAAGAAGTAATTAATCGTTGCTGGCAACTTGGATCTAATAATCCAATCATATTTATTCATGATGTTGGAGCTGGTGGTCTGTCTAACGCTTTACCAGAAATGATACATCACGGACCATGCGGTGGTCGTTTTTATCTACGTAATATCTTAAATCACGAACCTGGTATGAGCCCATTACAAATATGGTGTAATGAATCCCAAGAACGCTATGTCATAGCAATCTCTCCTAAAAATTTAAAGCTATTTGATACTATATGCCAACGTGAACGAACACCTTATGTAATTATTGGAGAGGCAATTATAGAAAAAAAATTGTCACTAATTGACAAATATTTTAATAACACTCCTATCGACATACCTCTTAGTCTTTTATTAGGAACTTTTCCTAAAATGACGCGTAATACAATTAGTTACAAAACAACAGGATCACCTTTAGAACGTGATCACATCTCTCTATCTGATGCCGTATATCGCGTTCTGCATTTGCCTGCTGTTGCAGAAAAGACTTTCTTAATTACAATCGGTGACCGCTCTATAGGCGGCATGGTTGCTCGTGATCAAATGATTGGTCCATGGCAAGTTCCTGTCGCAAATTGCGCAGTAACTAACGCAAGTTTAGATCATGATAGTTATCATGGAGAAGCAATGGCAATAGGCGAGCGCACCCCAGTATCTTTACTAAACTTTTCTGCATCCAGCCGACTAGCTATCGGGGAAGCCCTTACCAATATTGTAACTGCACAAATTGGTCCAATTACGCGTATTAAGTTATCCGCTAACTGGATGGTAGCATCTGGCCATCCTGGTGAAGATGCTGGCTTATATGCTGCAGTCAAAACTGTTTGCGAAGAATTATGTCCTGATCTTGGAATTGCAATTCCAGTCGGAAAAGACTCCATGTCTATGAAGATGCAGTGGAATCAAGATAATGAAAAACGAGAAGTCATTTCTCCTTTGTCACCAATTATTACTGCATTTTCTTACGTAGAAGATGTACGAAAAACTGTTACACCACAATTACAAACTAATGATAATACAATAATTTTTATTGATCTTGGTAATGGTGTAAACGCTCTTGGTGCAACTGCATTTGCTCAAGTTTATCGTCAATTAGGCGAAAATACTGCTGATGTACGTAATGTTCAACAACTCGTCAATTTTTGGAAAGCCATTCAAAAACTAGTTACTTTTAAAAAACTTCTAGCCTATCATGATCGATCAGATGGTGGATTACTAGTGACATTAGCGGAAATGGCTTTTGCTGGTCACTGTAGTGTCTTAATTGACATCAAAGACTTAAGTAACGATATTTTTGCAGCTCTATTTACTGAAGAGTTGGGAGCCGTAATTCAAGTAGCGAACAATGACTTAAGTGAAGTTAGACAAATTTTAAAAGATTATAACCTAAGTCATTGCAGTTATCTAATAGGTCAAGCAGCAAAAGGAAACGAATTTATAATTTCCAGAGGTCAATCAATTATATACAAAGAACGTCGCACGACTCTCCGCGCTTGGTGGGCAGAGACAACTTGGAAAATACAACGCTTACGCGATAACCCAGACTGCGCAGATCAAGAACATCAATCTAAATTAGATAACCATGATCCTGGGCTTAATGTAGTTTTAACTTTTGATCCTCAAAAAAATATTACTTCAGCATTAATAGCAACCGGAAAACGACCTAAAGCAGCAATTCTCCGTGAGCAAGGTATTAACTCACATACCGAAATGGCTGCTGCGTTCTATTATGCCGGATTTGAAGCAATTGATATACACATGAGTGATCTCATAGAAGGAAGATCTACATTAAACGATATAAAAATATTAGTTGCTTGCGGTGGTTTTTCTTATGGAGATGTCCTAGGTGCTGGCTCAGGATGGGCGAAATCTATTTTATATAATAACCATATGCGCGATTTATTTGAAGATTTTTTTCATCAATCAGACACGCTAGTACTCGGTGTTTGTAATGGCTGTCAAATGCTCTCCAACCTCCGCGAGCTTATTCCTGGAAGTAAAGAATGGCCTTATTTTATACGCAATGAATCCGATCGCTTTGAAGGACGACTTAGTTTAGTAGAAATTTTGAAAAGTAAATCCCTGTTATTTGATGGTATGACAGGATCAAAAATACCCATAGTCGTCGCACATGCCGAAGGTTATGCAGAAACTCGAAATAAAATAAATCTGATACAACTAGAAGAGAAAGATCTGATCCCCCTTAGATTTATTAATAATTTTGGTTATCCAACGCAAAAATATCCTGCTAACCCAAATGGTTCTCCCAATGGGATTGCTTCTGTAACTAATGAAAACGGACGTGTTACTATTATGATGCCACATCCAGAGCGAACATATCGCACAATTAATCATTCGTGGCACCCTGATACATGGGGACAATATAGTCCTTGGATGAGACTATTTCGTAATGCTCGCAAACAAGTAGGTTAAACGTATATTAAAATCACTCATCATTGAAGATGATGAAACATATAAGATTCTGAAAGCAAGATTCTAGTATAAAAAAACATATATTTTATGATTTAAATATCAATAATAAATAGATAATTTAGATTAATTAGAATTTTTTTACACCAAAATCATCAAAAAGCAATCTTTTATATTATAATAAGATCTTCATTCTTATCATGCAACAAACACTTTATTTTAGCTACCGAGGATATTATGGTAACAATTCGATTAGCTCGTCATGGGGCAAAAAAACGTCCGTTTTATCAAGTAGTAGTCACAAATAGTCGCTCTCCTCGTAATGGTCGCTTTATTGAAAAAGTGGGTTTCTTTAACCCAATCGCATCTGGTTGTGCTAAACCACTCGTTCTCAATATAGAACGAATTGATTATTGGATAAAACAGGGGGCATCAGTATCTGATCGTGTTAAAGTATTAATTAAGAAAATTAAAAAAATCTCATTAGATTAAACCATGACTGACGTCAACAAAAATTTAATCAAAAATATTCCATCTAATCCATTAATCATTGCGATCACAGGTTCTGCTTACGGAGTGCATGGCTGGATTAGAGTTTTTCCATTTACTGAAAATCCAATTAGTATATTTGATTATCAACCGTGGTTTATAAAACAAACACATCAATGGAGAATTCTAATTCTAGAAAAATGGCAATATCACCACAAAAATATTATCATGAAAGTAGAAGGTATTAATGATCGAAATACCGCAACAGAACAACTCAATTATTGTCAACTCATGATAGAAGCTAACAAACTTCCAAAATTAAAAGAAGGAGAATATTACTGGAAAGATCTTATCGGATGTCAAGTGATAAACCTGAGCAATAATATACTCGGAAAAGTAAATAGTATTATGGAAACTGGATCAAATGATGTTTTAGTTATTAAAATAAACGAGAAAAAAAAACAAAAACCAACAGAACGACTAATCCCCTTTTTATATCAAAAAGTAATAAAAGAAATCAATCTTCCTAACCGGACCATTTATGTAGATTGGGGGATAGAATTCTAATGAATTCTGTAGATAAACTTGTTGCTCAGAACATAAAAATATGGATTGGTGTTATTAGTCTATTCCCTCAAATGTTCCAAGTGATTACCCACTATGGAATAATTAACCGAGCAGTTAAAACTGGTCTACTGTCTATTAACACTTGGAATCCCCGTAATTTTACTAGTGACAAACGCCAGACCGTAGATAAGAGGATCTATGGTGGTGGACCAGGAATGTTAATGACCATAGAACCATTGAAAAGAGCCATTCATGCAGCCAAAAAATCTGGTGGGAAAGACGGAAAAGTAATATACCTATCTCCTCAAGGTCATAAGTTAAATCAAACAAAGGTTTATGAACTTGCAACTAGTAAAACATTAATTTTAGTCTGTGGACGTTATGAAGGCATTGATGAGCGTCTAATTCAAACAGAAATAGATGAAGAATGGTCTATTGGAGATTACATACTCAGCGGAGGCGAGTTACCTGCTATGGTTATGATTGACTCCATCTGCCGATGTTTGCCTGGAGCTTTAGGAAAGAAAGAATCCGCTGAGCAAGATTCTTTTTCAGATGGCTTTCTTGATTATCCACACTATACTCGTCCAGAAATATCAGAAGGAATCGAAGTCCCATCTATCTTGCTATCTGGAGACCATAGTAAAATTAAACGATGGCGCCTTAAACAAGCCATAGGATCTACATGGATTAAAAGACCTGAACTTTTGGAAAATAGAATACTAACTGCAGAACAAAAAATATTACTTTCTGAATTTAAAAATGAATATACCCAAAATAAAAAAAAATAAAGATATAAATCAATTTATTTTCTACAATAATCTATATAATTAAATAAGGTAGCTTACAATGACAGATGTTATTAAGCAAATTGAACAAGAACAAATAAAAAAGCATATACCAATATTTCGCCCAGGTGATTCTGTAGAAGTTATGGTTTGGGTGTTTGAAGGTACAAAAAAACGCCTTCAAGCATTTGAAGGTATAGTAATTGCAATTCGTAAGAAAGGACTAAATTCAGCCTTTACAATACGAAAAATATCTAATGGCGAAGGTATAGAGCGCGTATTCCAAACTCATTCTCCCATTATTGATCGTATTAATATTAAACGCCATGGTGCTGTGCGTAAAGCTAAACTTTACTACTTACGAAAACGAACTGGAAAATCCGCCCGAATTAAAGAACGTCTTAACTGAAGATGAAAAAATTTCTTTTAAAATACTAAAAATTAAGAACAGTTTTATCCATTCTATTTTAAATAAAACAACTTATCGATACTACTGAATATCTAGTAGTATCTACACCATAAGAATAGACCGATAGATGTTTAAGAAATCAAAGTTGTATTAAAAGTGATCTTTATAACATAAAAAACACTTACATAATAAAAAACCACTCTCAATCATAAAGTATATCAGGATATGAGATCCATAAGATATAGAAATAAATAATAAATTTTAGACGACTTATAATAAGTGATTTTTTTACGATTTTACTTAGACCTATAAACTAAGTTATAAATGATTATTTTATTTTATAGACATAACAAATGATATAATAAAAAATTATCTAAATTCTTTAATCAAAAAATTAAATCTTCACACTATGTTTAGTACCTGTTAAGTACAACACCTACTTCTCTATTAGTCTATATAACTTAGAATAATTTGAGCATTTACTGCTTATGCTTTGCGATAAAAATATTAAATGATCTTGAATCAAAGATATAAATAATTTTATAGATATGAACAGATCTTTACAATTCACACCTGTCCAAGCTATAGTAATTAAAATATATCACTCTAATAAAATTATATAACTCATCACGCAGAATTTAATACAATACAATATGTAAAAAAACTATGTTCTTATCTAGAAAATGAAATATTCCTTACATATATGAAGATAGATCCAAAGGTCTTATGAACTAATAACAATATCTAATAAATACTATTAGAGTAAATATAGAAATATATGCGCTTATTCTATGAATATAACAGACATTTATATATCTTAATGTCTAAGGTACTCAGTTAGTTTTTTACCCAAACCACATTATGGCCTAAAAATTGAATTAAATATTGAAAAAAACAGATTATATTTAATAATATATTTATCTGATTTTATCGAGATACAGTATTGTAGTATATACTAATAGATTAATACGATCTATAAAGCTCCGTGTACATAAATAAACATAGATCCCTTATTATTACGACTACGGTATCTTAGTATGAGCACTTACTTAATTGGTGATGTTCATGGCTGTTATCATGAACTAAAACTACTTCTTTCTCAAGTAAAATTTAAACCTCAAAAAGACCAAATATGGTTAACTGGTGACTTAGTTGCAAGAGGCCCTAATTCTCTCGACGTTTTACGTTTTCTCCGTAATCTAGATAACTGTGTAAAAGTCGTCCTAGGCAATCATGATCTACATCTTTTGGCAGTATATGAAGGACTTAGAAACACTAGAACTACAGATCATCTTCATGATCTACTCGAAGCCCACGACATAAAAGAAATAATAAACTGGCTTCGTTATCAACCTCTTTTGCAAATTGATGAAGAACGAAAAATTATCATGTCACATGCAGGTATTGCACCACAGTGGGACATAAAAACTGTTAAGTTATGCGCTAAAGAAACCTGGAAAGCACTTCAAGGTGATGACTACCTACCTCTCCTAGGTTCACTTAATAATAACCTATCCAATGACTGGTCACCTGTTCTAACCGATATTGAAAAGTTATGCTTTAATATTAATGTCTTCACCCGTATGCGATACTGTTATCCTACAGGTCAACTAGACCTTATCACTAAAAACATACAAGATCACTCATCTTCTATTCTTATACCATGGTTTAACATGTCTTTACCTGTTGCAACTAAGTATACTATAGTTTTTGGTCATTGGTCCACACTCAATGGAGCAGGAACACCGAATGGTATTATTTGTCTCGATACTGGTTGTTGTTGGGGAGGGTATCTTAGTATGTTAAGATGGGAAGATAAAAAATTTTTTAAACAAAAATCCCTTTCTTATAAAAATCATAAACTTTAACTTGATAAAGGTTTTTAATAATCAAAGTAAAGTTATCTATCTAGCTACACACTATTTATTAGTATACAATAGCCATACGTTAGATAGAAAAAAATTTTCTATATAAAACTACTATTAAATATTCTTTATTCTTAATAAAAAATAGTGTTATAAACACTACTATTTAACTTAAAATAAGTTATCCTGTAAACAGCTTTCATAAAGGAACCATATAAGTCAATGCATTATGTGATTATCTCTTTAGAGTTAGTTTGATTTATGCAGAGTGCTTATTGGTATAATTAAAACATGTAATAACATCCTAAGTTATCTCGAAGAGATAAATAAAAATAATTTTTCATTATTCAATTAATACATGTAAAACTATACAATCAAAAAATATAAAATAAAAATGATTTTTTATACAGTGACGCTTGGTATTCCTAAACAATTAGTAAACCACATTTTTATTCTTTAACATAACCGGCAACTAAGTTACTACTCTTAAAAGTATAGTAGATTTCTCTCTATTTTCATAATACATACCTTTAATAAAACATAGGATTATAAATCTTATATAATATAACACGACTAACTGAAATATAATAAATTCCTAGAATTTACAATACAAACCTATCATTTATCCACTAAAGTGATTTTATATAATTACGATATGTATGAAAATTTTTGGTGAATATAAAGATAAGATAACCATATACCCTTACTCATAATTTAAAATCATGAGCGCTTCATCATATCAAAAAATTCATCATTTGTTTTGCTCATGGCTAATTTATCAATTAAAAATTCCATTGCGTCTATTTCTCCCATAGGGTGAATGATTTTACGCAATATCCACATTTTCTGAAGCTCTTCTGATACAGTTAATAATTCTTCTTTTCTAGTTCCAGAACGATTATAATCAATAGCAGGAAATACACGTTTCTCAGCAATTTTTCGAGCTAAATGTAACTCCATATTCCCTGTTCCTTTAAACTCTTCATAAATCACCTCATCCATCTTGGAGCCAGTATCCACCAAAGACGTAGCAATAATCGTCAAACTACCCCCTTCTTCTACATTACGTGCAGCACCGAAGAAACGCTTTGGACGATGTAATGCATTAGCATCTACACCACCAGTTAAAATTTTTCCCGAAGCCGGGACAATAGTATTATAAGCACGGGCTAAACGAGTAATAGAGTCTAAAAGAATAATTACATCTTTTTTATGTTCAACTAACCTTTTAGCCTTTTCAATAACCATTTCAGAAACCTGCACGTGACGTGATGCAGGTTCATCAAAAGTTGAAGCTATCACTTCACCTTTTACTAAACGCTGCATTTCAGTTACTTCTTCAGGACGCTCATCAATTAACAAGACCATAAGAACGCACTCAGGGTGATTACAAGCAATACTTTGTGCGATATTTTGAAGTAACATAGTTTTACCAGCTTTCGGTGGAGCGACAATTAAACCACGTTGACCACGTCCAATAGGCGATGCCAGATCCAACACACGAGATGTCAGATCTTCAGTAGAACCGTTACCTATCTCCATTCGCAATCGAGAATTAGCATGTAATGGAGTTAGATTTTCAAAAAGAATTTTATTACGTGCATTTTCGGGTTTATCATAGTTAACTTCATTAACTTTTAATAAAGCAAAATATCGCTCCCCTTCTTTGGGAGGGCGAATTTTTCCTGAAATCGTATCTCCTGTACGTAAGTTAAATCTCCGAATCTGACTAGGTGAAACATAAATATCATCTGGTCCAGCAAGATAAGAGCTGTCACTAGATCGAAGAAAGCCAAATCCATCCTGAAGTATCTCCAAAACACCGTCACCAAAAATATCTTCGCCGCTTTTAGCATGCTGTTTAAGTATGGAAAAAATAATATCCTGTTTACGTATGCGCGCTAAATTTTCCAGCCCCATTCTTTCACCAAGAGTGATTAAGTCGGAAACCAGCGTATTTTTTAAGTTGGTAAGATTCATAATGGTGGGTTCTGAGTTTTTAAACTTGAGGACATATCTTGAATCATATGTAATAACTAGCAGGATTTTTATCTAAAACCTATTAATATAAGTTTTTGCTCTGATTATCCACTAATAATAGCTCCAAAAGTAACTATAAAATCAGAGGCAATAATAAAAAAAGAAAAATAATTATACCAATCTTTAGAATCAGATGATGAAAGATAAGCTATGATGAAATTGTCCCTATAATACTAAGATTTCTCTCTATCTGTAAATTCAGTATGGTTATATCTCATTTAAAGTATAAATCTAATACTAAAGAAACCATCACCATAGCATGCTTCATTCTGATCGTCCAGATTTCAGAAGAAAAATTGTATGATAATATTAAAAAATAGAATATTTCTCTTAACGTCTTAGTTTAAATGTAAATTTAAGAAGTCAGTTAGCTGTCCTTTAGATAATGAACCAACTTGAGTTGCAATAACTTGACCTTCTTTAAAAAGAAGCAAAGTAGGAATACTCCGAATACTGTATTGTGGAGCCGTGCACGGATTTTTATCAATGTTTATTTTTCCAATAGTTAATTTATCTTCGTACTCAATAGAAATTAAATCTAGAATAGGAGAAAGCATTTTACATGGACTACACCATTCTGCCCAAAAATCAACTAATATGAATCCTGTGGATTTTATAACATCCTTCTCAAAACTAGCATCGGTCAAGTTAATAATTTTATTGTTCATCTTTTCTCCAAAAAAACATTTGATTAGAATAATTATTGTTAATAAAACAATAAGATACACATAGAAATAATCATTGAAAATAAAATCATTCTTTTTATACGAATGATTTTATTTTCAATGATTACATGACTTTATTGCTATAAATTTCCATAAAACTCATTCCCACCCTAAGAAAATCATAAACTCATCCCGATGCCAAAGAATAGAAAATATTATTGCGACATATTTGTGTTCTTAATAATAAAAATGATCATATTAGATTTTTCCTTGAAGCTCTCTTTTACCATAGAAAATGGCCCGAGGCCCTAGAACTTCTTCAATACGAATCAGTTGATTATACTTAGCTACGCGATCAGAGCGACTCATAGAACCAGTTTTAATTTGACCAGCAGAAGTTCCAACCGCTAAATCAGCAATCGTTACATCTTCAGTCTCCCCAGAGCGATGAGAGATAATTGTCGTATACCCTGCATTTTTTGCTATCTGAATAGCAGATAACGTCTCGGTTAAAGAACCAATCTGGTTTAATTTAATTAACACAGAATTAACAAGACCTTTCTTAATTCCTTCCTTAAGGAAAATAGAGTTAGTTACAAATAAATCATCACCCACAAGCTGTATCTTATCGCCTAAAATTTGAGTTTGATATAAAAATCCCTCATGATCGGATTCATCTTGACCGTCCTCAATAGATATAATCGGGTATTGCTTGGTTAAACTCTCTAAAAAGTGTGTAAATTCTTTGGAAGAAAAAGATGTTTTTCTATCGCCAAACATTACATATTGACCATTTTGATAAAATTCAGATGCTGCACAATCTAGAGCTATTGTAATATCTTTTCCTAGTACATATCCTGCAGTTTTTACAGATTCTACAATAAGATCTAGTGCTGCAATCGTAGATTTGAGGTTAGGCGCATAACCTCCTTCGTCTCCCACAGAAGTAGATATGCCCTTGGATTTCAGTATTTGTTCTAATATATGAAAGATTTCAGATCCTATCCGAACTGCTTCTCTTAAAGAACGCGCACCAATAGGTTGAATCATAAACTCTTGTATATCTAGATTGTTATTAGCATGCTTACCGCCATTCAGAATATTAATCATTGGCAAAGGCATAGAGAATTTACCTGGATTATTTACAAGCTCAGCAATATGTGCATAAAGCGGCATTCCCTTAGAAGCGGATGCAGCTTTAGCATTAGCTAATGATACAGCTAAAATAGCATTCGCTCCAAGTCGTGATTTGTTCTTGGTTCCATCCAAATCTATCATTATTTGATCAATATGTGATTGATCTTTAGCATCATGCCCAATGATATGCTTAGTAATCAGTCCATTAATAGAATCGACTGCTTTCATGACACCTTTACCAAGAAAGCGTTTTTCATCATTATCACGCAACTCTAAAGCCTCTCGGGACCCAGTTGAGGCTCCAGATGGAACTGATGCGAGCCCAACAAATCCACCTTCTAAGTGCACCTCTGCTTCAACAGTTGGATTACCACGTGAATCAATAATTTCTCGGCTAATAACTTTTATAATTTTGGACATTGGTCTATCTCAGAAACTAGATAAATGAAAACGAGAAAATATCTCGACCTTTTATATTATGAACATGATGGTAATATACCTGCAATATCTTTATTTTTTATATTTTCCTGATATACACTAGCTGCATGAATAAATCCACTAAATAATGGATGAGCATCTCGAGGAGTAGAAGTAAATTCTGGATGAAATTGACAAGCCACAAACCAAGGATGGCTTGGAAGCTCAATGATTTCAACTAAATGATTCTCTCCGGAATAACCCGCTACAAGTAAACCAGCTTCTTCTATTTTTTTTAAAAATCTCTTATTTACTTCATAACGATGCCGATGACGTTCAGTGATAGTGCTAGAACCATACAGCTTACGCACTAAACTACAATCAGCTAACTGACATTCCTGATTACCTAATCGCATCATTCCACTGAAACTGCTTTGCGTTATTTTCTCGCCTGTAGAACCTTTTTCATCATACCATTCAGTAATAAGAGCGACTACTGGATATTGACAGTGAGGAAAAAATTCAGTTGAATGTGCGTTTTTCATGTTTGCCACATTGCGAGCAAATTCCATTAATGCTACCTGCATTCCTAAACAAATACCCAAATAAGGAATATTGTTTTCACGAGCATATTGCGTTGTAATAATTTTACCTTCTACACCTCTATAGCCAAAACCACCAGGAATTAAAATAGCATCTAAATCTTTTAATAAACCTACTCCATTAGCTTCAATATCTTCTGAATCAATCAACTTAATATGAACAGTAATGCGATTGCTTAAACCTCCATGCTTTAAAGCTTCAATGACTGATTTATAAGCATCGGGTAACGTAGTGTATTTTCCGACCATTCCTATATTTATAACGCTATTGGGATGAGATTCTTGATAGACAACCTGATCCCAGTCTCTTAGATTAGCTGGTGGTGTATTTAAATTAAAACTCTTACAAATATATTCATCTAGTCCCTGTGATTTTAAAATACCTGGAATTTTATAAATAGAACCAACATCTATTAATGAAATAACTGCTTTCTCTGGTACATTACAAAATAAAGCAATTTTAGAACGTTCATTATCAGGAACTGGGTAACTAGACCGACAGATCAATACATCTGGTTGAATACCAATCGATAAAAGCTCTTTAACTGAGTGCTGAGTTGGCTTTGTTTTTACCTCCCCTGCTGCCGCCATATAGGGAACCAGTGTTAAATGAATATATATTGTATTCGCACGACCAATATCACCTGCCATCTGACGAATAGCCTCAAGAAATGGTAACGACTCAATATCACCAACGGTACCTCCTACTTCAACTAAAACTATATTATACCCCTCCCCACCTGTGATTATTTTTTCTTTAATAGCATTAGTAATATGAGGAATAACTTGAACAGTTTCTCCCATATAATCTCCGTGTCTTTCTTTATAAAGGACATCAGAATAAACACGACCTGCAGTAAAATTATTACGACGACTCATGCGTGTACGAATAAATCGCTCGTAATGACCAAGATCTAAATCTGTTTCTGCGCCGTCACCAGTTACAAAAACTTCACCATGCTGAATAGGGCTCATGGTTCCTGGATCAACATTAATATAGGGATCCAGCTTTATAATAGTTACCGGAAGACCTCTGGCCTCCAGAGTGGCTGCTAATGAACCAGCGAAAATCCCTTTTCCCAAAGAAGAAACAACCCCACCTGTTACAAAGATATAATGTTTTGTCATACTCAACCTGAGAATATCGATTTTAAAAACAATGTAATAAATTCTTAAATATAGATAGTTAATATCCAAATTCTCATTATTAAAAAATGTGCATGTTGTCTGCCATATTTATAAACAATATTAATATAATTAAGTATTATATAAATTCAATCTATATATTTTGATTAGATTACAAATAATACGTAATGTAATTTAATAAAATATTTAATTCAAATGTGATAAAAAATTTTTAATTTAAACATATCTTAATTCTATTAAAACACATCAAATATCAAAAATAGAGATAGATGACTTTATCTCAAGTGGTTATCAACAATATATAATATTAATTTTTATATCATAGAATATCATTATTGTAATTTTTTCTTAAATTTTCTTAATGTATTAAAAAAATAATATCATATTAATAAAGTTATAAAATAATCTAATACATTTTCATCCTATATTAATAAGAAATCTCTGACATATTATATAAATGATAGATACAATCTTATCGATATAAGATTGTTAATCTTATATATTAAATCAATATGTTAATTTTAAAAATCATTTATTTTAAAAGATAAAATCAACTCAACTAACATTTCCATCAATAAATAATCTATAAATTTATTTACAACTCACTATGAATCTTTTTTATAAAAATACTATTTAAAATATTTAAACACTAAAAATTATAATCTATACACTGAGTATCAAAGTTTATAACTAAAATTATGATATATAAAATGCGGTTCTTACCTAATTCAATTTTTATATGTAATCAAAAAAACTTAAAAATTAAAGAATCAGGTTTTACTTGAAAAATAAACTCTCTATGTATTCTAAATATAACTGGTATACATAAATTTATTTATTAAAAATTGTATAAAATTATTATGAATCTAAAGATAAAAACTTTAATTAGTTTCTTAAAGAAAACTGAAACAAAAATACACACTATCAACTTTATATAAAGACTTGTACTGTTTACAACCCCTGAATTAAAAATAGAAAATTACTTTAAAATATTATGATATTTAATTAACCATTTTCCATAGATCATGAAAATTTCATGTTTTTTAAAATTTTAAATAACTTTTAAAAAATATAATTACTAAACATTATCATATATAGCTCACAAAGAAATTAATCTTATGTATCTTAAATATAAAAATATTAACAATAAAAAACTAAATTACTTCTTATCAATTATTAATATGCTATGATTTATTTTTACTGACCTAACTTAAATATAGAAAAACCCAAGACCTATTTTTATTTAGTAAAAATTTTAATTGTTATAAAAACATTTTTTGTTATAAACAACATTATTGTTAACTTATTATACACAGAAATTGAAATATATAATAACATTATAAAATATCAATTAACTTTTTATATAAAAAATACCACTCATATAAAAATAAAATATTTGTAACAAAATATATATTTTTTATATAATAAATTTATACTATCCCATAAGATTTTATACTATTAAACTAATGTTGACTATATATGAATATACAAGTAATGAATATATTAAAACTATTTCATCTTTATATATTTGATATATATACAATATTTTATTCATAAAATCATTTAAATATATTGTTTATCTAAGTAATTAACATTGCGATTCTCTAATAAACAATCCATTATTTTTTAAATAAATAATCAAACTTGAAATAGTTGATGGTGTAATACCAGGAATACGTGATGCTTCACCAATTGAGGATGGTTTATAATCTTGGAGCCTACATATTGCTTCAGTAGATAATCCATTAATTTTTTTATAATCCACATCAGTAGGCAACAAGGTTGATTCGTAACGGATGTGTCTATCAACCTCTCGTTGTTGTCGAACAATATAACCTTCGTATTTAATTTGAGCCTCTACTGATTCTACCACTTGGCGATCAGATATACCCGGTCCCAATCCTGTCAAATTCATTAATTGTTGGTAGGTGATTTCAGGGCGTCTTAATAAATCTTCACAGCTAGGATTATTTTTTAATTTTCCAGAAAACAAGTTATTCATAACAACCGATTCTATGTTACTAGACGATAGTTTAATTGAACGAAGACGTTGCCGTTCTCTCTCAATATTATCTATCTTCGTATTAAATCTTTTCCAACGTATATCATCAATTAATCCGAAATTTCGACCAATCTCAGTTAAACGTAAATCAGCATTATCTTCACGTAACATTAAACGATATTCCGCGCGAGAAGTAAACATACGATAAGGCTCAGTAACACCATGTGTACAAAGATCATCAACTAAGACACCTATATAAGCTTGATCACGTTTTGGTATCCATCCATCGTTTCCCATTAAAAATTGACTAGCATTTAATCCTGCCAAAAGACCCTGTGCAGCAGCTTCTTCATAACCGGTTGTTCCATTAATTTGACCAGCAAAAAATAATCCTTGAACATGCTTGCTTTCTAATGTTCTCTTTAAATCAGATGGATTGAAAAAATCATATTCAATAGCATAACCTGGTCTTGTGATATTTGCCTGCTCCATACCTTGTATAGAGCGAATAAGTTTTATTTGTATGTTAAATGGTAGGCTAGTAGATATGCCATTCGGATAGATTTCATTGCTAGTTAATCCTTCTGGCTCTAAAAATATTTGATGTGAATTTCGGTCAGTAAATCGCATGATTTTATCTTCGATTGAAGGACAATAGCGAGGACCAGTTCCTTTAATTTTCCCACTATATATGGGGCTATAATGAAGATTATCACGGATAATATCATGAGTTTTTTCATTAGTTTTTGTTATGTAACAAGGTACTTGTTTAGGAGGTTGATATAAGTCATCTAAAAATGAAAAAAAAGGTAATGGATTGTCGCCAAATTGAGGAGGTAATAAGCTAAAATTAATAGATCGTTTATCAATACGTGGAGGAGTACCAGTCTTTAATCGTCCAACACGCAATGGAAGTTCGTGTAATCGGCGCGCAAGAAGAGAAGATGACGGGTGAGCCGCACGACCGCCGATATTAGTTTTCATGCCAACATGAATCTTTCCATCTAAAAAAGTACCCACAGTTAAAATAACTACTTGAGAATGAAATTCTACTCCTATTTGAGTAATTACACCCATGACTTGATCATGATCTACTAATAAATCTTTTACATCTTGTTGCATTATTAATAAATTAGGTTGATTTTCTAGTGCATAACGTACTGCTTGACGATATAACATTCGATCAGCTTGCGCTCTAGTGGAGCGTACAGCAGGCCCTTTTCTTACATTAAGTGTTCTAAACTGTATTCCAGATTGATCAATGGCACGACCCATTACTCCACCTAATGCATCTATTTCTTTAACTAGATGTCCTTTTCCGATTCCTCCAATAGCCGGGTTACAAGACATCTCTCCTAAAGTATCAACATTATGAGTTAATAACAATGTTTTATGTCCTATACGAGCTGCAGCCATCGCTGCTTCGGTTCCAGCGTGGCCACCACCAATTACAATGATGTCAAAAGGTTCGGTATAAAACATAGCGAACTACCTCTTAAATATGCAAAGAATCTTTAATTAGTATTATAAGATCTTTCTAGATTGTTTTGCATCAAATATTTATATTTAATATCTATAAATAATAAATCTTTTAAAAAATATAATATAATAATAATTATTATTAATGACAGCTTTTTCTGTGGGTAAGTTCAATTTTACTTTATTAATCAATAATTTAACTGATTTATTAACTGTGTATTACCTGTGAATTATTATGATATAACCTGGGAATAA